>JBILRJ010000125.1:0-8323 GCA_044372695.1 Spirosomataceae bacterium | reverse complement strand
TAAGTTTTTTGTAATTCTTCCAAACTTCTGGTTTTAGTGACAGCGATTAATTTAGCTAAACTGTCTCTAAGTTCGTGTTGAATGGATATGATATTTTCGGGAATAGACATTTGTTGGATTATGGAAAGATTAATTTGAAATCAAAATTAATTTATTATTTTTGAATCGATTAAGTTCATCAAGTAATTATTTTTTAAAGTACCATGGGTAATGAATCAAACAAAAATGGCTCCAAAAAGACTAGCACACTGGTTTTTTTATTGTCAGTTTTGGTAATTTTATTTGCAGGAATGTGGGTGAATGAAAAATGGGATTTGAAGATTCCTTTTTTTCCTAAGTCGAAAGACGAATTTGTCAACAATGCCAATGACCAGCTTGATTCGATTGCAAATCAATTGAACTTGAAGTTGGTAGAGATTAAGAAATTAGGTGGGAGGGTCAACGAACTTGAAATAGCCAAGCAACAAATTTTAGGGGATCAGCAAGAGCTTGAGAATAACCCAAGTTTAAATGAAGAGGATTTTAAGAGAAAACTAACTTATTATCTCAGACTTTTAGGACAAAAAGAACTAGAAATTAAGCGCTTAAGGAAAGAAAATGTTGCTTTGATTGCCCGTAATGATTCTTTAAGTAGGGAAGCCAAAATTTTACAAGATGGATTGAGTAATGTACAAAAAGCATTGAAAGATTCCAGTGTAACTTTTGGGGTCAAGCAAAGAGAATTAAATGAGCGGTCGAGGATTTTGGAAGTTAAAAACAAAGAATTGGTTGATAAAGTGAATGTGGCCGCAGCTTTGCGTGCGGAGGGGGTAAATGTTTATGCCATTTCATCTCGTGGCAAGGAGGTCGGAGTACAAAATCAAAAAGCCCGAAAAATTGATAAAATTCGGGTGATGTTTCATTTACAGGACAATAGCTTGGCTACGAAAGAAATCAAGACCGTTTATTTGCGAATCATTGAACCTACTGGTAATACCTTGTCCGATTATGCTTTAGGTTCAGGAATCTTTTCATTCAAAGGAAGAGATTTAGCTTATACGGCCAAGCAAAGAATTTTTTACGAAAATAATCACCAATCGGTAGAATTTATTTATGCTCGCCCCAATGCTTATCGGGAAGGAAAACATGAAATAGAGCTTTATTCGGAAGGTTTCTTGATTGGCTTGGGAACTTTTGACGTGCACTAGGAGATAATTTTCAAGCGATGTTTGATTTAAAAGTATTTCTTTGTACTTTTGCAATCCAATTTTTTATTTTTTACAAACAACAATTTTTATGGAATTAAAAAACTATGAGACGGTGTTCATTTTAACTCCCGTTTTGTCTGAACAACAGACGAAGGACGCCGTTGAAAAATTCAAAAAGCTGTTGGTAGATAACGGTGCACAAATTGTTCATGAAGATGCATGGGGCTTACGTAAGTTAGCTTATCCAATTCAAAACAAGCACACGGGATATTACCAAATATTTGAATTTTTAGCGGAGCCTACTTTGATCGCAAAGTTAGAATTAGAATATAAGCGTGATGAACGTGTTATTCGTTTCTTATCAACTTCATTAGATAAGCATGCAGTTGCTTACAATGACAAAAAAAGTAAAGGTTTAGTAGGTAGAAAACCAGAAAAAACAGAAGCATAATATGACACTTGTAAACGAACCTGTAGATAAAAATAGTAATCGTAAAAAGTATTGCCGATTTAAGAAGTCAGGCATCCAATACATTGATTACAAGAATCCAGATTATTTATTGAAGTTGGTAAATGAGCAAGGTAAGATTTTGCCTCGTCGTATTACTGGTACTTCATTGAAGTTTCAACGTAAAGTTGCACAAGCAATCAAAAGAGCTCGTCATTTGGCTTTAATGCCTTATGTAGCTGATGGCTTAAAATAGATCTGGTTAATCCAATAAACATTTGATTATAACATAAAATGGAAATAATATTAAAAACGGATATTGCTGGATTAGGATATAAGAACGATGTCGTGGCTGTGAAGCCTGGATATGGTCGTAATTATTTAATTCCACAAGGTTTTGCTATCATGGCAACTCCATCCAATCGCAAAGTATTAGCTGAAAACATCAAGCAAGCTGCTCATAAAGTTGAAAAGATTCGTCAAGATGCTTTGGACTTAGCTGCTTCAATTGGTGAATTGGTATTGACTATCCCTGCAAAAACAGGAGACAGCGGTAAAATCTTTGGTCGTGTAACTAGTTTACAGATTTCAGATTTATTGAAAGAAAAAGGATTTGATGTTGATCGTAAGAAAATTGCGATTGATTCTGAGGTTAAAATGGTAGGTGATTATTCTGCTACTTTAGACCTACACAAAGAAGTGAAACACAAAATTTCTTTCTCAGTTGTAGCTGAATAGAAAATTTGTTAAATTTTTAAAAGGTCAAATCGTATTCTGGTTTGACCTTTTTTGTTTTTTGACTTATTTTCTTGAAAAATATTGATAAATTTATGTTCTAAAAAACTAATTAATCGAATTAAATGCGCCTAGGCTTATCATTTTTTTTATTTGTATTTTTTTTATTGCCAAATGTGGTTTTTTCCCAGGTGTCAATCACCTATCCTTATAATCGGCAGATATTCCAGCGAGACAATAACAACGAGGCTCAATTTTCCATTTTAGGCGCTTGTCCGAAAAATACTACGCGTGTCCAATATAAATTAGTTCCCGTTCAATTGAATCAAGGTATATCCATCAATTGGACTGACTTGCCAACTAATCCTTTGGGAGGGTTTTTTCAAGGTCAAATTTCTGCTAAAGGTGGTTGGTATTCCTTGCATATAAGAGTTTTTGAGGATGGAACTCTTTTGGATTCTAGCATTCTTTCTAGGGTAGGAGTGGGTGAGAATTTTATTATCGCTGGACAGTCGAATGCCCAAGGTACTCAAAAATTTCAAGGAGATGTGGCTGCGCAAGATGATCGAGTAAATGTAGCCAGTTTTAGCAACATGATATCGTCCATTAACCCTGCTACAGACGAATTTGTTGCGATTGAGAATGGTAGTTTTGATTATCCTGAAAACGTATTTAAGCAGTTAAGTAGTAATGCCGTCATTGGACCTACTGGTGGAACAAGTTATTACTGGGCTAATTTGGGTGATTCTTTGGCGAAGAAACTCAATGTTCCTATTTGTTTTTTTAATGCCGCTTGGGGTGGCACCTCTATTCGAAACTGGGTCGAATCATCCAGAGGTGAATTAACAGAAGTACCTTGGGTTTCAGGCTTGTACTACCAAAAGGGTTATCCCTACACTAATTTAAAAAAAGTCGCTGAAGTTTTTGGTAAAAAAAATGGGGTTCGAGCAGTATTGTGGCATCAAGGTGAAACAGACGCTTACAAGCGAATGTTGCCAAGTGTGTATCAAGCATATTTAAAAGAACTTATCGGTAATTTTCGAAAGGACATCGGTGAAGAAATTCCTTGGGTGATTGCTCAATCGTCCTACTATGCCATTCGATACGAGAACGGTACATGTGAAGTAAGTTATGATAGTAAAATTGCCGATGCGCAATTGGATTTCTTAACTTCTTCGAATTTATCTCATCTTTACCAAGGTCCCAATACAGATTCCATAGAATTGCCTCGTAATAGTGATGAGATAGCTTATTGTGTGCATTTTTCTAGGGATTTTTTTAATCAGGTTGCCAATGTCTGGTTGGATAAATTGAACAATCATTTTTTTTCCAAAGCAAAGCCTACCTCTGGCCTTCATTTACCAATATTAGAAAAACAATGTGGGATAGCCAATGCCAATCACATAGTCATTAATACTTCCTATGAGAAAATTCAATTATTCACTGATTCAAACCAATTAGTCGGCTCTGAAAGAGAATATGCCAATTTAAAATCAGGCTCTTATTCCTTAGTCTTAGAAGATTCTTTGGGCTTGAAATTCAAAATGCCAAGTTTTACCTTGCAAAATTTTTCCATAGCTCGACCTTTGGTATTGAGTGTAAGCAAAGATTCCACTTATTGTGAAGGTACTTTATCCGAACTCTCGGTAGGAAAAGGGTTTTCTGCCTACAAATGGAATACTGGAGATTCAACAAGGGTTGTTAAATTGTCCGCATCTGGAAGTTTTCAAGTTCAAGTGCGTGATGAGAACAATTGTACCTCGAGTACCCGATTGATTAATTTAACGCGAATTCCCAAGCCGAATAAACCCATCATCATTACCAATTCAGATCCCACTTTCTGCGATGGATTTAAAGTCGATTTATTGGCCACCAATGGCCTAGGAAAATATGAATGGAGTACAGGAGAGAAAACTCAAATTGTTACACGTAGAACCAACGGACATGTTAAGGTTTTAACCGTAGATAATAATAATTGCCGATCCGAATACTCAGATTCACTTAAAATCACTGTTCTGCCTTTGCCAAATGCTCCAATGCTTTCAGCATTGGGTGACACACTTTTTTGTGATGGCAAATCAGTTGAATTACTTGCAAAAAATGGAGCTGAAAAACTGATTTGGTCTACAGGTGAAACGCTTCCAAATATCAAAGTGGTAAAATCAGGCATTTACCAAGTTGCAACTATTGATTCTAATAAATGCCAATCTAAATCATCGAATAGTATCTATGTTAAGGTTTGGCCAAACCCCGTAAGTCCTGCCATTCAGGCCTTGAGCGACACTGTTTTTTGTGATGGAACCTCTGTTAGGTTGGTTGGACAAAAAGGTGCTGGGAAGTTTGAGTGGAGCACGGGTCAAACATCGGATTCCATATTGGTTAAAAAATCGGGCATTTTTCAGTTAAGGACCATTGACGCTAACCAATGTGTTTCCCCTTTTTCTACCACAGTATATGTGAAAGTCAATCCGAATCCTGCTAGACCCATCATACAGACAAAAGGTGATACCCTGATTTGTAAAGGTAATTCTGTGGAATTAACTGCGACTTCAGGCTCAAAACAATTCATTTGGAAATCTGGGGAGAGCTCTACGTCCATTGTCGTAAATAGAGCTGGTGTTTTTAGCGTAGCTACTATTGACGGGAATTCGTGTAAATCGGAGTTTTCAGTCCCTGTACGAACCCAATTATTTGACACACCTGTTTCAACAAACATTAGCCTCAGTTCACCTTATTTTCTTTATGGCGGACTGAAATTGGTTGATACTGAATATAACTGGGCTTATAATAAAGTTCCATTGTCTGAAAAGGGCGTTTATTTGCGTGTTCAGGAGGCTGGGAATTACAGTATTATGGTGTCAAAAAAATATGTTAATGGCCCAACTTGCGTTTCTCCTACCACGGAATTTTCCTATAAATTTCCTGAAGATGGAGGTTTAAGTATTTATCCTAATCCTTCCAGAAATGGAGATTTGGTAAACATTCAATCCATTTCCAGTCTGAAAAATGCTACCTATTTTCTTTATGCTTTTGATGGGCGCCTCATGTCGAGCGGAAAAATCAATGAAGATGGTTTATATGGTTTTCGTGTAAGCGAGCTTGCTGAAGGGAAATATATTCTGGTGGTAAATACCAGTAATCATGTTTACGAAAAAGCGTTGATCGTTTCGAATCAATAATTTTAAAATTTCTTACAAATAAAAAGCCCACAAATTTAATTTTGTGGGCTTTTTTATCATTTATTTACGGGCTTACTTAAACCAATGCAGCTTGTAAATTCTCATCTAAAGCAGCTAAAAACTCCTCGGTGTAAAGATAATGCTCGCCATGTTTTACTTTATTTCCATGGATACAAACCGCTAAGTCTTTCGTCATCTTTCCTGATTCTACTGTTTCGACACATACTCTTTCTAAAGTTTGGCAAAAATGAATCAAGGCATTGTTGTTATCTAATTTGCCTCTAAATTCTAAACCTCTTGTCCATGCAAAGATAGAAGCAATTGGGTTTGTTGAAGTAGGTTTTCCAGCTTGGTGATCACGGTAGTGACGTGTTACCGTCCCGTGTGCCGCTTCAGCCTCCATTACTTTTCCATCCGGTGTGATCAATACGGAAGTCATTAATCCCAAAGAACCAAATCCTTGAGCTACCGTATCTGATTGAACGTCTCCATCATAGTTTTTACATGCCCAAACAAAATTGCCATTCCATTTTAATGCCGAAGCTACCATGTCATCAATCAAGCGATGCTCATAAACGATTCCTGCAGCATCAAATTGTGCTTTGTAATCATTTTGAAAAATCTCTTCAAAGATATCTTTGAAACGACCATCGTATTTCTTCAGGATAGTGTTTTTGGTAGATAAATACAATGGCCAGCCTTTACTCAGAGCCATGTTGAAGCAAGAGTGAGCAAAACCTTTGATAGACTCGTCTGTGTTGTACATGGTTAATGCAACTCCATCACCTTGAAAATTGTACACTTCGAAGGTTTGTGGTGCACCACCATCTTCTGGAGTAAATGATACCGTCAATTTACCTTTTCCTTTAGTGACAAAATCAGTTGCTCGGTATTGATCGCCAAAAGCATGTCTACCAATCATGATGGGTGCTGTCCAGTTTGGAACTAATCTTGGTACATTGGAACAAACGATCGGCTCTCTGAAAACAGTTCCATCTAAGATATTACGGATGGTTCCATTGGGCGATTTCCACATTTGCTTTAAATCAAATTCAATTACACGCGCTTCATCTGGAGTAATGGTAGCACATTTAATACCGACGCCATATTTTTTAATAGCCTCTGCCGCTTCGATAGTTACTTGATCATTGGTTTCATCACGATACTCAACTCCTAGATCGTAATACTTAATATCTAGATCTAAATAAGGTAATATCAATTTATCTTTGATGAATTTCCAAATGATGCGAGTCATTTCATCACCATCAAGTTCTACTACTGGGTTGGCTACTTTAATTTTTTCCATTTTACGTATCTTGAAATTTAATTGTTTGTGAATACCAAAGTTCATGACTTTTGATCATCCTGTAAAGGTATGCACTAAATCTTTTTTACTCCATTTTTTTGGGCTAAATTTGAAAAATTTATCAATATTTTTTTTAATGGAGACAGTCATAAAGATCGCGTGTAAGGATGAAAAGGGGTTAGTTCACAAAATAACTGGAGTTCTTTTTGATAAATTATTAAATGTTACCTGTACCAATGAATTTGTCGATGAATTAAGTAATCGATTTTTTATGCGAATTTCTTTTTCGGGTAATTGTCATTTAGATGAGTTGAAAAAGGAAATAGAATCCTTTTTACCAGAATTTTCCAGTGTAGAAGTCATTCCACCATATTTGAAAAAAGTAGTTGTATTAGTTACAAAGGAACATCATTGTTTGGGTGATTTATTAGTGAAAAATCAATTCAATGATCTAGCTTTTACCATTGAAGCGGTTATAGGGAATCATCAAATTTTGGAACCCATTTGTCGTCAATTCAATATTCCATTTCATTATATTTCTGCTGATGGGTTAGAAAGAGAGGCCCATGAAATTTTGTTAGGCAATACAATTAATCAATATCAACCTGATTTGATTATTCTAGCGAAGTATATGCGAATTTTAACTTCGCAATTTTCTTCTAAATATTTGGGTAGAATGGTCAATATTCATCATTCATTTTTACCAGCTTTTATTGGGGCAAATCCGTACCAACAAGCATTCCAAAGAGGAGTAAAGATTATTGGCGCTACTGCTCATTTTGTGACTGATGATTTAGATGAAGGTCCAATTATCTGTCAAGATGTAGTTTCGGTCAATCATACTCAATCAGCAAAAGATATGTCTAAAGCAGGTAAAGAAGTAGAAAAAATCGTTTTGGCAAAAGCCCTAAAAATGGTTTTAGAAGATAGAGTTTTTATTCACCAGAATAAGACGATTTTATTTGAATAATATTTGCGTTAAAAAACGTAAATTGCAGTCCTTTTTTAATAAATTAAGAATTATGTTTGAGAGTTTAAGTTCCAAATTGACCACTGCGATGCGCACCCTAAAAGGGAATGGTCGAATTACTGATGTAAATGTCGCAACTACCGTAAAGGAGATTCGTCGTGCTTTAATGGATGCCGATGTCAATTATAAAGTAGCTAAAGAGATTACAGACCGTATCAAAGAACAAGCTTTAGGTCAAAAAATTCTAATTTCTGTAGAACCAGGCCAACTTCTCGTGAAGATTGTTCATGAAGAATTGACCCAGTTGATGGGTGGTCAAAAGCAAGAAATTAATTTAAAAGGAGACCCTTCTGTGGTCTTAATCGCTGGTTTGCAGGGATCGGGTAAAACCACTTTCTCAGGTAAATTGGCTCAGTACATCAAGAAATCAGGTCGTCAAGTTTTGTTGGTGGCGTGTGATATTTACCGTCCTGCTGCAATTGACCAACTCAAGGTATT
>JBILRJ010000007.1:0-29123 GCA_044372695.1 Spirosomataceae bacterium | reverse complement strand
ATATGGAGTTGGAAATCCGGTATTTATTGTAGGTTCTGCAACGGGTAAGGACGGTATCGGAGGGGCTAGTTTTGCTTCTGAAGATATTACTTCAAAATCTTCAGAAAAATTACCTGCTGTCCAAGTGGGGGATCCTTTCCAAGAAAAATTATTGTTGGAAGCTACTTTGGAAATATTAGAGACCGGTAGTGTTATTGGAATTCAAGACATGGGTGCGGCAGGTATAATCTGTTCTACTTCTGAAATGTCGGCCAAAGGTGAACATGGAATGGACATTGATTTGTCAAAAGTTCCTACCCGTCAGGCCAATATGAAGCCTTTTGAAATTCTTTTGTCAGAATCTCAAGAGCGTATGTTAATTGTGGTTGAAAAAGGTAAAGAATCCATTGCCAAGGCGATTTTTGATAAGTGGGATTTGAATTGTGAGCAAATTGGTGTTGTAACAGATACCAAAAGATTGAAATTCTACCAAGAAGGAGTTTTAGTTGCGGATGTTCCTGCTGATGATTTAGTTTTAGGAGGCGGTGCTCCAGTTTATCATCGTGAATACAAAGAACCAGCTTATTTTCAGGAGTTCAAGAAATTTGATATTCAATCTATCGCAGATTTAACGTCTGATGAATTACCTAAGGTAGTCGATTTCTTGATGCATCACCCAAATATTGTTTCTAAAAAATGGGTGGCCGAACAATATGATTCATCGATTGGTCGTGCGAATAGAAATACCAATGCACCTTCTGATGCAGCGGTTGTGAAGGTACATGGTTCCAATAAATCGATTGTTATTACTGTAGATTGTAATTCAAGATATGTAAATGCAGATCCGGAAGAAGGATGCGCAATGGCTGTGGCAGAGGCAGCTAGAAATATTGTTTGTTCGGGTGGTGTACCTGTGGCAATAACCAATTGCTTAAATTTTGGAAATCCTTATGTTCCAGAAGTTTATTGGCAGTTTGTAGGAGCTATCAAAGGGATGAAAAAAGCTTGTGAAGCTTTTGAAACTCCAGTAACAGGTGGAAATGTAAGTTTTTACAATCAATCTTCTGACGAAGGTCCCGTTTTCCCAACTCCAACCATTGGTATGTTAGGGATTTTGGAAAAGGCTGACAATAAAATGACGCTGGATTTCAAAAATGAAGGCGATTTGATTTATCTGGTTGGGGAAAGTGTTCAAGACATCGCCTCATCAGAATTTTTATATTCTTACCGTCAAGTAAAAGCATCTCCCGCTCCTCATTTCGATTTACCCACTGAGCAAAAAGTTCAAAAAGGGATTTCGAGTTTGATTGAAAATAAATTAATTCAATCAGCGCATGATTTATCTGATGGAGGTTTAATGGTGGCTTTGATTGAATCTGCATTCCCTAAAAAATTAGGATTTGATGTTCAATCCGATGCGAATTTCCGTCAAGATGCTTTTTGGTTCGGTGAAGCACAAAGTAGAGTACTTGTGTCCGTTAGTCCAAAGGATAAATCGGCATTTGAGTCATTCTTAAAAGAACAGTCTGTTGCTTTTTCTCAATTAGGATCTGTAAAAGGAAGCGATTTTGTTGCGGATGGCCAAGTAGTTTCAAGTATTGAAAAGGCATCTGGTTCGTATTTTACAGCTTTGGAAAAAGCATTAGTTTAAATTTGTTATGAGCCGTTATCTAATCCAATTTGCTTACGATGGCGGCTCTTTTCATGGATTTCAAATTCAACCCAATGCAAAAACCGTTCAATCTGAATTGGAATTTTATTTGGGGCAATTGTTGCGACAAAAAATTGAGGTAGTCGGAAGTTCTAGAACAGACACGGGCGTGCATGCCCATGTGCAGTTTGCTCATTTTGATTTTGACGGAAAAGTGCAATCAGATTTGGTTTATCGCTTAAACCGAATGTTGCCGAATACCTTATCGGTTCAAAGCGTGTATGCAGTTGCGGATGATTTTTATGCTCGATTTGCTGCACTTTCAAGGACCTATGAGTACCGAATTTATGCAAATAAAAATCCATTTTTGTTCCAAAGCGCTTATTGGTTTGAGGTAAATTTAGATCTCAATGCAATGAATGAAGCCGCTGAATTGCTGTTACACCACACCGATTTTCAATGTTTTTCTAAAGTTAAAACAGAAGTTTACACCTTCGATTGTACCATTTACAAAGCTAAATGGGAGAAAAGGGGAGAAGAATTGGTATTCACCATACAGGGAAATCGTTTCTTAAGAGGAATGGTAAGAGCCATTGTGGGTACCTTGTTGGAAATAGGTTTAGGTAAATGGACTAAGGCTGATTTACAAGGGATTTTGGATTCCAAAGACCGTAAAATGGCTGGTAGGGCAGTTCCAGCTCATGGCTTACATTTGATTGATGTAGAATTCCCTGAATCTACTTTCTCCTCCAAATGTTCATAAAAACATCCAATAATGTGGCCGCAGAATTCACTTTGATCGCTTTAGGTTGATAATTCACCCCTTTTAAATTGTATTTACTGATCCATATTTCTTTAAAACCCAATTTTTCAGCCTCAGCAATTCTTTGATCAATTCGAGTAACTGATCGTAATTCTCCACCCAAACCTACTTCAGCAGCGAAACAAATGGAGCTATCAATGACTTTGTCTTCATAAGAGGAAATGATGGAAAGACAGGTTGCTAAATCTAATGCAGGATCATCCACACGAATTCCACCCGTGATATTGACAAAAACATCTTGTGTACCCAGCTTGTATCCTCCTCTTTTTTCCAAAACGGCTAATAGCATATTTAGCCTCTTGGCATCGTATCCTGTGGTCGTTCTCTGAGAGGTTCCATAGGTTGAATTTGTAACCAATGACTGTATTTCTACGAGTAAAGGCCGATTCCCTTCGATTAATGTGCCGATAGCAATTCCAGAAGATGCTTCATCTCTTTGAGAAAGTAAAATTTCCGATGGATTGGTTACGGGTCTTAAACCAGTTCCTAGCATTTCATAAATACCTAATTCAGAGGTACTGCCGAATCGGTTTTTGGTCGTTCTTAAAATTCGGTAAATTAAATGGCGGTCACCTTCAAATTGTAAGACCGTATCGACTAAATGTTCCAATACTTTGGGGCCTGCTATGGAGCCCTCTTTGGTGATGTGTCCAACTAAAAAAATCGGAGTTCCGCTTTCTTTGGCAAATCGCATTAATTCTACGGCACATTCTCTGACTTGTGAAACACTTCCTGGTCCAGATTCGATTTTATCAGAAAAAAGCGTCTGAATGGAGTCAATGATGACTAAATCGGGTTCTAATTCGATTAAATGTTTGAAAATTTGTTGCGTATTGGTTTCTGTTAACAGGTATAGCGATTCTGATTGAGTACCTAAACGATCAGCTCTTAATTTGATTTGTTGTTCTGATTCTTCTCCCGTAACGTACAAAATTTTTGGTCCTTTTAATGATAAGGCTACTTGCAGTAATAGGGTGGATTTGCCAATTCCTGGTTCACCGCCAATCAGCACCAAACTACCTGGTACAATTCCTCCACCCAATACTCGGTTAAATTCCGTGTCCTCACACAGGAGCTTAGGATGATTTTCAAAATTAATTTCTTGTAATAATTTGGGTTTTGTACTTGGTTTAATTCCGGTTTTTGTTTTCCAAACTTCGGCAGGGTGACTTGAAACTTCAATAAGCTCTTCTACAAATGTGTTCCATTCTCCACATGAAGGGCATTTACCTAGCCATTTGGGTGCAGAATGTCCACAAGATTGACAAAAAAAGGATGTTTTCGCTTTAGCCACTTTGAAAAATTTAGTACTCAAAATTACGCTTTGATTTGGTTTTTTCTTTTTTTTCGACTGAAAAAGGATAATTTTACAAGCTAATTTATTTGATTCTCCAATTTCCAATGAAAAATAAGATTTTTTCTACTGTTTTGGTTGTTTTTTGTCTGATGAATCAGCAAATCACAAAGGCACAATTCAAAGCGGTTAAAACCGTAACTGATCAATTTTTCAGGTTGGGTATCAAAGGAGGAGTTAATTTATCTAGTTTAAATACTTCATTGATTACTAGCGGACTTAATCAATTCTATCTTGAAAATGCCAAGAATCAGACGGGTTATGTAGCTGGAGTTTATGCCAGAGTAGGAAGAGGTTTTTTTATTGAACCAGAAATATTGGTTTCGGCTAAGGGTGGGACATTCAATGCCAAGAGTGCCATCACGGGTGATAAAAAATTAATTGATATTCAGTACACCAACATCGATGTACCACTACTCTTGGGCATCAAATTTGGCCATTTTCATTTACTAGGAGGGCCTGTCGCTTCTTATCAGTTATCCGCCAATGAAACAGTTGATGCGGCTTTTTCCAATTATTTAGGAAGTTCAATTTCCAATGGTTTAAGTAAATCTCAACTTTCTTATCAAGTTGGAGCGGGCTTGGATTTATTAGGCTTAACCTTGGATGTTAAATACGAAGCTGGACTGACAGATTTAGCTAAAGATATCAAAGTCCCCGCAGGGGTAACATTGTCGCAAAAACCCAGTTTGGTTCAAGTGACTTTAGGAATTAAAATTTTATAATAGCGGGTTTACCCCATTGAAAAATGAAACAACAAATAGTATCCATTCAATCCGAAATAGAATCATTTAACATTTCAAATGAAGCTGAACTAGAAGCTTTTCGAATTCAATATGTAGGCAGAAAAGGTAGTTTAGCTAGTCTTTTTGAAGGATTAAAGCAGGTTGCTGCTGAAGATAGACGAGAGGTAGGTCAATCTTTGAATGCCTTAAAAAATTTAGCAGAAGTAAAATTCAATGCTTTTCAAGCGCAATTCGCTTCTGGACAAGTCAATTATCAAGTCCCATCTGATTTAACATTGTCAGGACCAGTTTTACAAGGCAGTCTTCATCCTTTAACCATTGTTCGAGCTCGAATCTTAGAGATATTTAATCGCATGGGTTTTTCGGTCTCTGATGGCCCTGAAATTGAAACAGACTTCTATAATTTTACCGCATTGAATTTTCCACCCAATCATCCAGCCCGAGAAATGCAGGACACCTTTTTTATCGAAAAAGGAAAAGGTGAAATTCAGGATGATGTGTTATTGAGAACACATACTTCCAATGTGCAGATTCGTTTGATGCAACATTCAAAACCACCGATTCGGAGTATTATGCCAGGTCGTGTGTACAGGAATGAAGCCATTTCTGCTCGTGCGCATTGTTTGTTTCATCAGGTGGAAGGTTTGTACATTGATAAAAAAGTGAGTTTCAAGGATTTAAAAGATTCTTTGTATCATTTTTCCAAAGAAATGTTTGGGAAAGATACCAAAGTTCGATTTAGACCTTCCTATTTTCCGTTTACGGAACCTAGCGCTGAAATGGACATCACTTGTTTGATTTGCAAAGGTGAAGGGTGCAATGTATGTAAGCACACAGGCTGGGTGGAAATTGCAGGTTCTGGCATGGTGGATCCCAATGTATTGGAAAACGTGGGCATCGACTCAAAGGAATACAATGGTTTTGCCTTTGGTATGGGTATTGAGCGAATTACCATGTTAAAATATCAAATTAAGGACCTTCGTTTATTTACAGAAAATGATGTTCGTTTTTTAAAACAATTCAATTAACTTTTATTAACAAATTAAGTATGCCAATTTAGAGCTACTTAAATATCTTTGCATTTTAATAAATTGACCTATATGCAGAATTTCAAACAAATGAACAACCTCGTTGGTTGGATTGTTTTTATTATTTCACTAATCACTTATACCTTAACTGTTGAGCCTACTGCCTCTTTTTGGGATTGCAGTGAGTTCATCGCTTGTTCGTATAAATTACAAGTTCCACACCCTCCGGGAGCGCCATTATTTCTATTGTTAGGACGTGTATTTTCACTGTTATCTTTTGGTGATGTGACTAAAGTAGCCTATTGGGTCAATATGCTTTCTGTTGTTACCAGTGCGTTCACCATTTTATTCCTGCATTGGACAATCGTAATGATAGGTCGCAAAGTAATTAATAAGCCTTTTGATGATTTATCTAAAGAGCAACGTTTTATTTTGTTGTTATCAGGAGCTGTTGGAGCCTTGGTTTATGCATTTTCAGATACGTTTTGGTTTTCTGCTGTTGAGGCAGAAGTATATGCCATGTCATCTTTTTTTACGGCAATCGTTGTTTGGGCAGCTTTCCGTTGGGAATTGGTCGAAAATAGGGCAGAAGCAAATCGTTGGATTTTGTTCATCGCCTATTTAATTGGTTTGTCCATTGGTGTCCATTTATTGAACTTGGTGACATTGCCTGCGCTGGCTTTGTTGTACTATTTCAAAAGAGAAAAGAATCCGACCTACAAAGGTGGCTTTTTTGCGATGTTCATTGGCCTAGTTATTTTGGCCATCATTAACTCGGGTATTATCCCAGGGTTTCCATCTTTGGCATTTAAATTGGAATTGTTTTTTGTCAATTCTTTGGGTTTCAGTTACGGTAGCGGTGCCATTTTCTTTTTAGTATTTTTAGTGGCTGCCATTATTTTTGGTATTCAATATTCCATTAAGAAAGGCAATGAAATTTTGAATGTGGCGATGTTTTCATTGGTCTTTTTGTTGATCGGATATTCAACTTACACGGTGGCTTTGGTACGTTCGGGTTACAATCCTCCCATCAATGAAAACGATCCAAGCAATATTTTGAATTTCTTGAAATATTTAAAAAGAGAACAATATGGTGAGCGTTCTTTGGTGTATGGTCCAGTTTACACGGCCGAAATCGAGGAGTTTAAGAAAGGTGATCCGGTGTACAAAATGAAGGACGGTAAATATGAAATATACACCTACAAGCCTGAATATGTGTATCAAAAAGATCAACAAATGTTGTTTCCAAGGGTTTACAGTAATTCACCACAGCACGTAGCCTTGTATCAAGAAATGCTTGGCATTCCTCCAGGTCAGAAGCCTAGTTTTGGTGATAACTTGAGGTTTATGTTTACGCATCAAATGGGTCACATGTATATGCGGTATTTGCTTTGGAATTTTATTGGGCGCGAAAGTGATTTCCAAGATGCTTGGGCAATCAATGCCTTCGAAGATAAATCTACTTTACCTGATTCCATTGCCAACAACAAAGCCAGAAATAATTATTTCTTTTTACCCATTATTTTGGTTTTGCTCGGTTTTTACTTGTTGTACAACAAAAATGAAAAAGACTTTTTGGTAACGATTTTGATGTTTTTATTAACGGGCTTAGCCTTGGTGATTTATCTGAATTCACCGCCTGTTGAACCTCGTGAACGAGATTATATATACGTTGGGTCTTTCTATTTCATGGCCATATGGGCAGGATTGGGAGTTTTCCAAATAGCAGAGTGGTTGACCAAATTCGTTAAAAATCGTTCTGTCAAATGGGCTTTATTGCTTATTTTAGGTTTTTCTGCACCTGCTATTTTAGCGCAACAAAACTGGGATGATCATGATCGAAGTGGTCGTTATCACCAAATAGATTTTGCTAAAAATCTATTGAATAGTTGTGCCCCGAATGCGATTTTATTTACTGGTGGTGATAATGATACTTTTCCACTTTGGTATTTACAAGAGGTTGAAGGTTTTAGAACCGATGTAAGGGTTTGTAATTTATCTCTTTTGGGTACAGATTGGTACATCGATCAAATGAAGCGTAAAACCTATCTTTCAGAGGCTCTTCCCATCAAATTGAACAAAGATTTATTTTTGGAAGGAGTCAACGATCAAATTATGTTTAATGGCAATGCTGCTATTCAGGCGATGTCTCTTCCTGATTATTTGGAATTGGTGAGAAACAATGACAGTCGAATTCAAGCACAAACCCAGTCGGGAGAAAGCATCAATACTTTCCCATCTGATTCTTTGGTTTTACCCATCAATCCAGAAGCTATTGCTTCGAGTAAATGGTTTCCAAAGGATTTTATTCCATTTTTAAGTGATCGTTTGGGATGGAAATTACCCGGTAAAAATATTTTCAAAGGCGAGTTGATTCAATTGGAAATTATTTCTAACAATGCTTTGGATGGTTGGAAACGTCCGATCTATTTTGCTTCTACACTACCCAACGATCAATACTTAGGAATGAAAGAAAGTATGCAGTTAGAAGGTTATGCTTATCGATTAATGCCGTTCAAAATCAATGGAGCTAAAGATGGCTTTGTGAATTCCAAAATAATGGCAGACAACTTCTTGAATAAAATGTATTGGAGAGGTTTAGATGATGAAAACATTTATTACCATGGAGATTTCTACCTTGGAATCCCAAGTGTAACCGCCCGATTGAACACTTATCGATTGGCGGATCAATTGATAAGAGAAGGCAATGCAAACATGGCCAAAAAAGTATTAGACCATTTAGAAAAAGTAATGCCTAATAAAGTCATTCCTTACGATCAATTTTCGGCTAGTATGGTGGCTTTGTATTTAGCCCTAAATGATGAAAAGAAAGCTTTAGACATTGCCAATACCATGGTAAAAAGGGATTCCAAAGCATGTGATTATTATTTCTCCTCCAGTATCCGTTTGCATGAAAGGGATATTCAATTGGCACTTTATGAAATGAATTTGATCGTTTCTAGTTTAAAAGAATCAAAAGTAGATCCCAATAAATACAAGGAATTAGTCGTGTTGTTTGATAAACAGATTAGTAAAACAAATTAGTTTCTACCCATATGTTTTCACAAGATTATGAATTGTTGAAAAATAACTCGAGCACCGTCTTATTAGAAGATGGTGCTCGTTTGGTTTTAATCTCAGGCGATTATCAAGCACGTGTCATGACCAGTAGCTCACAAGGAATGAGTGGTTATAGTTACGGCTGGATAAACCATGAATTAATCAAGTCGGGGGAACAAACGCCCCACATGAATGCCTATGGGGGAGAAGAGCGTTTTTGGTTAGGACCAGAAGGTGGTCAATTTAGTATTTATTTTGGTGCTAATATGGCTTTTGAGTTCCAAAATTGGCAAACGCCTAGCATCATCGATTCGGTCAATTATCCTTTGATGGATCGGAATAAAACCAGTGCCACATTTTTCAAAGAATTCGAAATTTTCAATTATTCAGGTACGAAATTTAAAGCGAAAATTGATCGTAAAATTTCCTTATTGACAGAAAAAGAAGTATCTGATTTTCTTCATTTTGATCCTAAAAATTTAGCTTGGGTGGCATACCAAACTGAAAATAAGTTGACAAACATAGGTGAGAGTGATTGGTCCAAAACAAGCGGTCTTTTATCCATTTGGTTATTGGGGATGCTAAAAGCCTCTGATCAAAATACGGTTATTATTCCGTATCAAAAAGGGCAAGAATCAGGGATCAATGATGCCTATTTTGGTAAAATTCCTTCCGATCGATTAGTCAAGAAAGAAGGTATCTTGTTTTTCAAAGCGGATGCAAAGCATAGAGGAAAAATTGGTATAGCTCCTCATGCATTAGTTCCCTTAGCAGCCTCTTTTGATCCACAAAATAACGTGTTAACTATTTTGCAATTCGATTTTAATGGAGACTTGGATTATGTTAATTCCATGTGGGAGATACAGAAAGAACCTTTTCAAGGGGATGTATTGAATGCCTACAATGACGGAAAAAATGACTTAGGAACCCAGATGGGACAATTTTACGAACTTGAAAGTTCTTCTCCTGCCAAGGAGTTGAAAGTGAATGAAACGTTGTCGCATACGCAAAGAACTTATCATTTTCACGGTGATTTCGACGAGTTAAATGTTCTTTCAAAACAATTGTTGGGAACAGATTTATCCTTGGTTCATACCATATTTAAGTGATGTTAATTTTAATTACCATTTTCGCCATTTTTTTATTGGTCCTATCCCTAAGTTATTGGAAGGTACCCCCATTTGTGGCGTTTATTGGTATTAGTATTTTAGCTGGAATAGCATTAGGTATTCCCGCCAATGAGCTATTTAAAGCTGTTCAGGAGGGTATTTCTAGTACATTAGGTTCCATAGCTGCCATCATTGCTTTCGGATCTATTTTGGGAAAGTGGATAGGGATCAGTGGTGCTGCCCAACAAGTTACGCAATCATTGCTTCATTTTTCTGGACCTAAATACGCACGCGTAGCTTTTATGTTGGCAGGATTTTTGGTTGGTTTACCTTTGTTTTATTCTGTGGCTTTTATGATCATGGCCCCTTTGGTTATTACAGCCTCTCATCGTTTAAAACAACCTGCTACTTTTTTGGCCATTCCTATGTTAGCCTCTTTAACGGTTACTCAAGGGTATTTACCACCTCATCCTGCTCCTTTGGCCATTATGCAGGAATTTGGGGCTGATTTTGGAACTACCTTATTTTATGGGGTAATCATTGCTATTCCGGCTATCCTGATTTCAGGTTTGTTGTTTGGATCTACCACCAAAAATATCTTGACTACTCCTAATCAAGCCTTTGTGTATCAGGCCGATGAAGCTAAACATGAAAAAACGCTATCACTTTTCATGAGTTATTTGCTCATCTTAATGCCCATTTTATTGCTGAGTTTCGGCTCATTTTTTGGCAGTTTCATTCCCTTTTTAGCTGCATACATATCCAATCCTGTATTTTCTTTGCTTATTTCTGTCATTTTTACTTGGATCGTTTTGATTCTTAAAGGACATCTCAAAGATGATTTAGTAGATAGTGCAGCCATTTCAATCAAAGATATCGCAGGCATTCTTTTGATTTTTGCAGGTGCTGGTGCTTTGAAGCAAATTTTGGTTGTAGGAGGGGTGAGTCAATTCATTGCTAATTCATTGGGTGATTCATCTCTGAATGTGTATGTACTTGGTTGGAGCATGGCGGCCATTATTCGGGTTTGTGTAGGTTCGTCTACTGTGGCAGGAATTACTGCTGCGGGATTCATGAAAGTTATTTTGGTGGAATCCCATGCCGACCCTAATTTATTGGTGTTAGCATTAGGGGCTGGAAGTATGATGTTTTCCCATGTCAATGATACGGGTTTTTGGCTTTTTAGAGAGTATTTTCAATTGAGTTTGAAAGATACCCTTAAGTCTTGGACAAGCATGGATACGCTTGTATCCATTACTGGATTGTTGGGAGTACTTCTATTAGAATGGCTCATTCGTTAAAAAAAACAGCGTTCTTAGCTATAAGAACGCTGTTGATTGGTTTTAATAAGCAAGAAAATTAGCTAAACATATCTCTTACCTTGTGGAAAAATCCTTTTTCTGACTTACCCGGTTGGGGTGTAAAATTGGCGGAATCTCGGAGTTTTTCCAAAAGTTCGGTTTCTTCCTTGGTGACTGATTTGGGAGTCCAAATATTCACATGAACCAATTGGTCTCCTGTATGATATCCATTTAGCTCCTTGATGCCTTTTCCTTTCAAACGTAAAATTTTTCCACTTTGAGTACCTGCATCAATGGTTATTTTGGCTTTACCTCCGATGGTTGGCACCTCTACAGATGTTCCCAAGGCTGCATCAACAAAGCTGATGTATAAATCAAAAATAACATTGTTTCCATCTCTATGAAGGATATCACTTTCTTCTTCTTCAATAACAATCAACAAATCCCCCGCAATTCCACCTCTAGGAGGTACATTTCCTTTGCCCGACATGGAAAGTTGCATGTCATTGGATACACCTGCTGGAATTTTTATTGGAATGATTTCTTCTTCTAAAACTCGGCCTTCACCAAAACATACATCACATTTTGAACCAACACTTTTACCTTCTCCACTACAAGTAGGGCAAGTAGAGGAGGTGACCATTTGACCCAACATGGTTTGTTGTACTCTTCGCACTTGTCCTGAACCTTGGCAAGTACCACAAGTTTTTAAGTCGGTTCCGTTTTTGGACCCATTTCCAGAACAAGTTTTGCAAGCAATGTGGCGTTTTACTTTGATTTTCTTCTCCACCCCAAAAGCAATTTCCTCTAAGTTGAGTTTTAACTTGATTCTTAAATCGGTTCCTTTTCTTTGCCTTCTTCCTCCGCTGGATCTGCCACCACCAAACATATTGCCAAATGGACTTTCATCTCCGAATATATCTCCGAAATTTGAGAAAATATCTTCCATGTTCATGCCTTGCCCACCGAATCCACCACCACTAGCGGCTCCACCCATTCCTGCATGACCAAAGCGGTCATATTGTGATTTTTTCTGAGAATTGCTCAAAACCTCATAGGCTTCAGCAGCTTCTTTGAATTTATCTTCAGCCTCTTTGTTGTCAGGGTTTTTGTCAGGATGGTACTTAATCGCCATTTTACGGTAAGCCTTTTTGATTTCTTCCTCTGAGGCCGATTTGGATACTCCTAATATTTCGTAATAATCTCTTTTTTGAGCCATTTTTATGTTAATTACCTACCACCACTTTTGCATAGCGGATGACCTTTTCATTTAGTTTATAACCTTTTTCTATCACTTCTAGTACTTTTCCTTTATCTGCTTCCGTGGGTGCTTGGAACTGCGTGATGCAATCATGTAAGTCAGCATCGAAAACTTCTCCTTTTGCTTCTAATTCTTTTAATCCTTTCGATTGCAATGTCGAAGATATTTGAGAAAATATAAGTTGAATGCCTTCGGAAATTTCACCTTCTGGTGCGTTGGCAAGTGCTCGTTCGTAGTTGTCTAATGCTGGTAATAAATCTTTTATCAGTCCCTCGGAGGCCGTATGAATCAAATCGATTTTTTCTTTGGCGGTTCTTTTTCTGAAATTTTCAAAGTCGGAATACAAACGAAGGTACTTTTCCTTCATTTCAGCTAATTCATCGACGGGGATTTCCTGCTCGTTTTCGGAAGTTACTTCTGCGGAATCGCCAGAATTAATTGGCTCATTTATCACTTCTTCTTCGCTATTACTTGTATTTTCTTTCTTTTTCATAAGGCAAAATTAATAAGGCTTTGTTGTAACACAAATTAAGAGCCAAAAACTATTTTCTGACAGTTTGACATAAACTGTTATTTTTACATTTCCATTATTTGTCAGGTTAAGCAATCCAATGACTCCATTACAAATTTCACATACAATCAAACAACGTGCGCATGAATGTGGATTTTCATTTTGTGGAATTTCTAAGGCCGATTTTTTGGAATCTGAGGCGCCTCGATTAGAAAAATGGTTGAATGCCAATATGCATGGTGAAATGCACTACATGGCGAATCATTTTGACAAACGTTTGGATCCACGATTACTCGTGGAAGGCTGTCAAACCCTTGTTTCTTTGGTATTTAATTACTTTCCAGATCCACTTCATCAACCGATGCAAAACAGTTTTAAAATCTCCAAATATGCTTTTGGGGAAGATTATCATCGGGTGGTAAAGGATAAAATGAAAGAGCTTTGGGATCAATTGCAAATTGATTTAGGTGAATTCTCTGGTAGAATGTTTGTCGATTCTGCACCTATATTGGAAAAAGCTTGGGCTCAAAAATCGGGCTTAGGATGGATAGGTAAAAATGCCAACTTAATTATCCCAAAACATGGTAGTTTTTATTTCTTATCTGAGTTATTGATTGATCTGCCAGCTCAAGCAGATGGTCCGATAAAAGATTTTTGCGGTACTTGTACACGTTGCATTGATGCTTGCCCGACAGATGCGATTAGCCCGTATCAAGTAGATGGTTCAAAATGCATCAGTTATTTTACCATTGAATTAAAAGAAAATTTACCCATTGAACTAAAAGCTAATTTTCAAGATTGGATTTTCGGTTGTGATATTTGTCAAGATGTATGTCCATGGAACCGATTCTCACAGCCACATCAAGAAAAAAGATTGGATCCCAAGCAGAAATTCCTTGATTTGTCTCAAAATGATTGGGAAAACTTGTCGGAGGATTTATTCAAAGAGTTATTTCATTATTCGGCTATCAAAAGAACCAAACTGGCTGGTTTGAAACGCAATATCCAAAAAGTGAAAAATGATAAGTAAATGGAATTTCACTTTGATGGAGCTTATAGTGATTTTCTGACTATAAATGCTAATTCAACCTCTTCCTCTATTTTTTTTGATTCTAAAATAACAGATGCTACTAACTTACCCATTTTTTTAGCTTGATTGGAAATGACGGTGATGCCGCCCTTTAAAACTTCCTTTAAAGGAGAATCGTTGTATGCAATTAGACCTACATCTTTTCCGATTTCCCAATGTTGATTTTCCGCATATTTGATGGCTTGAACAAGATCCTCATTTTGAAGGGTGAAATAAATTTCTCCACTTTTCAGATCATCTTCATCCAAGCCATCTAATACTTGGAATTCCATAGCTATGGATTCGCAGAAATCTCTGCAAACAGTGATTAAATTCGCATCAAAGTAATCAACTTCGCTGAGAACCAAATTAAAACCACTGTACTTTTTAAACAGGTTTAGGTGGGGCAATAAAATTTTTTGTAATTCTAGTTTGTTTTGACAAGAAATCTTGGAAGGATTGTTGACCAGGTTTTTCAAAACTGAATCAATTAAAATCAAACGTTCTCCAGAAATTGTATTTAGAACTTTAGCAGTTTCTTCATCATCTTCAATTAAGTGGGGCATTATCACGTAATAATGATAATTGCCTAATTGTTGTTGGATGATTTCTTTGAAATATTTAGATTTATAATGATAAGTAAAAATGTCTAGATTCGAATTTTTGCCAATTAATTGGTTCAATGTTTGGTAAATTTTTAAGTTAGACTCAGTAATTTCCCCAACCAAAAAAAGTACTTTTAACTTGAGATTAAGTTTCGATTCGGATATGAAATAACCTTTTCGAAAGATGGAAGTTATTGCACCCATTTTTTGGAGCTCCGTATAAGCTCTTTCTACGGTATCTCTGGATAAATAACATTCTTCAGAAGCTTCATTGATAGAAGGTAATCTTTCTCCAGGTTTTAAATCGCCCAATTCAATATCTCTTAATAGAGACTTGACCAATTGCTGATATTTAGGCAATTTATTGTCTGGTGATTTACTGTTAAAAGAATGGAAAGATTTAATCATCTAATTTATCAAAATGAATGAACGCCATGTGTTATACGAAATCATTTACATAACAAAAGTACTCTGCTATACTTTGCTAGGCTTGGATAAATCTTTCAAATTCTTGGATATTTGTTGCAATGAAAGCTTCTTACAAAATATGTGCTCAATAATATTTAATTTTGGTATTCATTTATAAAACATTGCTTAATTGAAGCGTTCCGTTCTGAATTTTTTCTTCTTCATTTTAACGATATTGATTCATCAATCAGTTTTGAGTCAACATGATATGCGTTTTGAGAGATTAACCACAGCATCTGGTTTATCTCAAAATACAATCCATAAAATTATTCAAGACAAAAACGGCTTTCTTTGGTTTGCGACCGCAGATGGTTTGAATCGTTATGATGGATATTCTTTTGAAACCTTTCGTAATAATCCCAGTGACATAACTTCTTTAAGTGATAGCGATGTTTTTAGCGTAACTGAAGATCAGGAAGGAGATTTGTGGGTGGGTACACGTTCTTCTGGATTAAATAAAATTGAAACCAAAACAGGTAAAGTAATTCGGATTACAAAAGGCTCAAACAACGAAGACCTTTCCAATATAACGATACCTTCTATATTGAATTTAGGTAATCATCGCATGTGTGTAGCAGCACTTGGTTATGGCTTGTTGGTTTTTGACATTCGTACCAACAAAATGATTGAAGCAGAGTCTGATACCAAAACAACTATGCTGAAACAGGTTGTTCGCTTATTTAAACACTCAAAAGGCTCTATTTGGTTGGGCACTTTGGATGGTAATTTGATATCTAAAGTTGGGAGACATTCCTATATTCCATTTCATTTTGGACAAAGTAATACCAAATTGAATTTCCGCGTAAGGGTCATGCATGAGACCCAAAATGGAGATATTTTGGTTGGAACCGAGGGAGAAGGCTTATTTCGGTTCGACCTACAAACCCAGTCATTTAAAAGTGTTTTTTACAACGCAAAAAAAGCCAATTCGCGTGAAAATAATGTAACTAGCATTCTGAAAGATGCCTCAAAAAATTTATGGATTGGGACGGATAATGGGATTTATATTTTGGAGGGAGAAAATTTTAACAAATACAAATATATTCCATCTAATCCTGATCCAGATTTGGGGATAAGCGCTTATGCTGTCACTAGTTTATTTTTAGATTCCAACTCCAATGTTTGGATCGGAACATGGGAGGCTGGCCTGAACATCAATTTTAGTCAAAAGCCGAGATTTTCTTTGCTTCGATACAAGCCTAATACGATTCAGGGACTCTTGAGCAATAAAGTTACAGCTTTGAGTACAACTGATCAGGAGGGTGTTTGGGTGGGAAGTAATTTAGGGCTTTCCTATTTTTCCTATAAATCTGGCAAAATTGAGCATTTGATCAACAACACGGTGGTCAATAAACTAAATTCCATCAGTGATTTTGACGTAAAATTGCTTTATCCAGGAGAAAATGGTGGAATTTGGGCAGCAATTTGGCAAAAGGGACTCGTCGAATTTACCGCCTCTCACCAATTGAAAACCTATCCCTATCGTTTAGATTCCTATGCTGCCAATTTAACGGCCATAGAAAAGCAAGGGAATCGCTTTTTATTGGGTACATCAGGTTTAGGAATCCTTGGTTTTGATCTAGCATCCAAAAAATATTTTACTCCATATGCAGCTCTAGGCCCTAAACTTTTCCAAAATGTGGGAATTGATCATATTTTGGTCACAAATGATCAAAAGATTTGGATAGGGACTCAGATTGCGGGTATTTACATATACGATATTCGAACTGGCAAAGTGGAACATTTAGCCAAAAATACCTTATTTAACAGCTTGCGATATAACCATGTGACCTCCATTTTTCAAGACAAGAAAAATCGGATTTGGGTGTTGACAAACGGTGGTGGCCTACATTTATATTTAGGAAAAGGCAAGGGATTTAAAATTTTTACGGTTTCTGACGGTTTGGCAAGTAATACGCTTCGTGGGATCAAGGAGGATAAGAGGGGTTTTTTATGGATTACCACCAATGGCGGAATTTCTAAAATGGATCCAAATACCTTTAAGTTTATCAATTTTGATGAGTCGGATGGCTTACAAGGCAAAGAATTTTTGGTAAATGCATTTGCCACTAATTCCCAAGATTGGTTATTTTTTGGGGGAGTTAATGGCCTAAATTACATTAAGGCTGATAGTTTGAGGATGAAGTTAGAGGTTCCACCTGTTATTTTAACATCTTTAAAAATTTTCAATAAACCGGTAAAAGCCAACGTAAATAATTCACCGCTTACAGAGGATATTCTATTTACTAAACACCTTTATTTACAGCCAGAACATTCGGTTTTTTCCATCGATTTTGTTGCTTTGGAATACCAAAGGCCCAAAAACAATCGCTACGCATACTATTTAGAAGGTTTAGAGGATGATTGGAATTATGTAGGTACTCAGCGGACTGCCTCTTACACCAATTTAAATCCTGGAAATTATACTTTTAAAGTTAAAGCAACCAATTCCGATGGCGTATGGTCGGAAAAACCCTTTGAGTTGCTGATTACCGTACTTCCGCCATGGTACAAAACATGGTGGGCTTATGGATTTTACCTCATTACCTTTATTTTGTTAATCATGGCTTTTTTGCGTGAAATTCAAATTCGTGAAAAGTTTAAAACGGATATTCGCTTGAAAGAGATTGAAAAAGATCGAATCAAAGAATTGGAACAGGTGAAAACACATTTTTTCACCAATATCTCCCATGAATTAAGAACTCCATTGACTTTGATCATTAGTCCGATTGAAAAATATTTTTTATCTAGTTCTACCATCAATAAAGAGCAAAAATCTAAGTTGCAATCCGTATACCAAAATGCACAAAAATTATTGCACCTCATCAATCAACTGCTAGATTTATCAAAAATCGAATCAGGAAAACAACAACCTAACATAGCTAAGCATGACATCATTGTTCAGTTGAATTCCATTGTATCTAGTTTTCAAAATTATGGACTTCAAAAACAAATTCATTTAAAATGGCAAGCTCCTGTTTCTTCTTTGTTTGTTTATTATGATTCAGATATTTTGGAAAAATGCATCAATAATTTATTGTCCAATGCATTTAAACATACTCCTGAAGATGGTAAAATTGGCCTTGAAATGCTGCTTAACAAGGAATTTAATTCAATGGGAGAAATTGTTAAAAATGTTTCTATTCGTGTGCATGATACGGGAAAGGGGATTTCAACGTATCATTTAGCCCATATTTTTGACCGTTTTTATCAAATACCCAATTCGGCCAATGTGGTTGGAACAGGCGTGGGTCTAGCTTTGTGCAAGGAACTAATGGAATTGCATTTGGGTACCATTCAAGTGCAGAGTTTACTAGGGGAGGGAAGCAGTTTTACCCTTTCTTTTCCGGTTCAATTGACGGATTATGCCCCTGAATGGATTCAAAAAGATTCAAATAAACCCAATTTGATGGCACAAAAACCCCCATTGAAAAGTGTTTTGAGTCAAAAAGAGTTGAACATTGAAAAACAAATTCTTTTGATCGTTGATGATCACGAAGAAATGCGTCAATTTATCTCCGATATTTTTTCTGCGCAATTTCAAGTGATTCAATCTGAAAGCGGTGAAGAAGCTTTGGAAATGGCCCTGACTTACTTGCCGGATGTGGTAATAACGGATTGGATGATGCCAGGAATGAGCGGAGTTAATTTATGTCAAGCACTCAGAAATAATGCTAAAACCAATCACATACCCATTCTAATATTAACTTCTAAAAGTACGCAAGAGAGTCAAATTGAAGGTATGCAGGCTGGCGCAGATGATTTTGTTAGCAAGCCATTTCATGCCAATATTCTTGAAATAAGGGTGAATAAATTATTGGAGACCAAAGAACGAATTCGGAAAAATTTGCAAAAACAATTGATTCAAAAAGAATTAAGATCAGGGGAACCTCCTGTCTTCGAGGATGCTTTTTTGCAAAAAGCTACTCAAATGGTCATTGAGCAAATGTCTAATCCAGATTTTGATGTGGAAGATTTAGAAAAAAGTTTAGACATGAGTAAGATGCAATTGTATCGAAAATTGAAAAATTTAACTTCCTTTGCAGGTAATGAATTTATACGCTCTGTCCGTTTGCGAGAATCGAAAGCTTTGTTGGAAAATGCTTCTTTGAACATTTCCGAAATAGCTTACCAAGTAGGTTTCAACGATCCAGCCTATTTTACCAGAGCATTTAAGAAACAATATGGCCAATCGCCGAAGGAATACCAAACTCAAAACAATCCATCTATTTAAATGAAAAATTTAAAATTAACTTTTTTAGGCTTATTATTGACCACTTTGTTGTGTGGTTCTTGGGGCTTTTTGGCACATAAAACCTTGCAACAACTTTCTATTTATCAATTACCTGATGAATTAGGGCAGTATTTTTATGCCAATCAAGCCTACATTGTTCAAAATTCCATCAGGCCAGATGTGCGCAGAAAAGATGATAAAACGGAAGATTGCAAACATTATTTAGACATGGATGCGCCAGTTTTTGGGGTAAATTATTTGACAGACATTCCACACGATTTTCCTTCAGCTGTAAAAAAATATTCGCTGGATAGTTTACGTAAAGAAGGTTTAGTGCCTTGGGAAGTGAATCGTGTTTACACCAGATTGGTACATGCATTTAAAAATAAATTAAAAGATTCTGTTTTGTTTTATGCGGCAGATTTAGGCCATTATGTAGCCGATGCTCACGTTCCATTGCATACTACTCGAAACCACGATGGACAATTAACCGATCAGAAAGGTATGCATGTTCTTTGGGAGAGTTTGGTTCCTGAAGAGGAATTGAAGAATTATCAATTGTACAGTTCTTCCCAAATTCAATACATTTCACATCCTCAAGATTTCATTTTTGAAATTTTAAAGGAATCACACTCGATGCTTCCTGAAATGTTTCGTGTTGAAAAAGAGGTGACAGCTGAATTAGGGGCTGATAAAAAACACGAAATGGTGGAAAAGTATGGTCGTAAATTAAAATACTATACGAAAGGTTTTATACAAGCCTATGGAAAAAAATTAGGTCCATCCATTCAAAAACGGATGTTGCTTTCCTCTACACGAGTAGCTTCTTTTTGGTATTCTGCTTGGAAAGATGCGGGTTCTCCAAATTGGGTCAAAAATGAAGTCTCAGCAGAATCAATTGCGAATTATCAAGCAGAAAAATCTTTATGGAAAAACAATCAATTGATCAGTCAGCAAAAATTATTAGCACTTCAGTCTAAATCATCGGAGTAAGTTCATGCAAAAGATTTTATTGATTTCTGACACCCATAGTTATTTAGATGAACGATTATTGAATCACATTGAACTCTGTGACCAAATTTGGCATGCTGGAGATTGGGGTGCGATTCAATTGGTGGATCAATTAATTGCTTTTAATAAACCGATTCGCGGAGTTTTTGGCAACATAGATGATGGCATCATTCGTCGGATGTATCCCAAGATTTTGAGATTTAGGTGTGAGCAGGTGACAGTCGCGATGACTCACATTGGTGGATCTCCCTCATCATACAAGCCAGATGGCGTTGAAGCTATGTCATTGGGATTACCCAATATTTTTATTTGTGGTCACTCACATATTTTGCAAGTCAAAAGAGATACCAAACGCCAAAACATGTTATTTTTAAATCCAGGTGCGGCAGGGCAACATGGTTTTCATCCCATTCAAACCGCCTTACAATTTAAAATTGATGGTCAACGAATTTTTGACATGGAGGTGATTAATATGGAAAGAGTGAAGAGGTGAGAGAAGAGAGAAGAGAGAAGAGAGAAGAGACAGAGAAGAGAGAAGAGAGAAGAGAGAAGAGAGAAGAGAGAAGAGACAGAGAAGAGAGAAGAGAGAAGAGAGAAGAGAGAAGAGAGAAGAGAGAAGAGAGAAGAGAGAAGAGAAAACTCTTACCTTTTACCTCTTACCTCTTACCTCTTACCTCTTACCTCATTTCTATTGATCAAAAAAACTTCCTTTTTGAAAAGATTTCAAAATCCATCCACCGCCAATTACATCATCGCCCTCGTAAAATACTGCTGCTTGGCCAGGGGCGATTCCTGACACTTTTTCGTGAAATTCTACTTTGATTTTTTGTTCATATTGTTCAATATGACCCATTGTGCCAGCATCTTTGTACCTAACTTTGGTCAATGTTTCTAAACCGTCTTTTGGAATTTCTGCATATTTCTGCATATTTAATTGACCTACCCACATTCCAGTTCGGTCCAAATCTTCCATCACTCCAATAACTACTTCATTTGATTCTTTTCTGATTTCAGTTACATAAGCAGGAAAACCAAAAGCTTTTCCCAATCCTTTTCGCTGTCCCACCGTATAAAATGGATAACCCTCATGTTTACCAATGACCTTTCCAGCTTGATCCACAAAATTACCTCCTTTCACTTCCTCCTCTAATTCCGGTAATCTACGCTTCAGAAATCCTCGGTAATCGTTATCGGGTACGAAACAAATTTCATAACTCTCCGCTTTATTGACCAATTCCACAAATCCACGTTCTGTGGCCATTTCTCGGATTTTCTGTTTGGTCAAATTTCCCAATGGTAGCATTGTTCTAGCTAAACTCTCTTGTGAGACACCCCAAAGTACATAGCTTTGATCTTTTAATGCGTCAACTCCTTTAGAAATAATGAATCGACCGTTTTCTTCTCGAATTTGAGCATAATGTCCAGTGGCTATGAATTCACAGCCCAGTTGATCCGCTCTTTTTAATAAGGCATCCCATTTGATGTGTGTATTACACATAACACAAGGATTAGGCGTTCTTCCTTCTACGTATTCATGGGTGAAATAATCAATCACCGAATCACCAAATTCTTCTCTAATGTCTAATATGTAATGTGGAAATCCCAACGTAACAGCAATGTTACGGGCATCGTTAATGGAGTCTAAAGAACAACATCCTGTTTCCTTTTTAGTTCCTCCTGAGCTCGCATAATCCCATGTTTTCATGGTCATGCCAATTACCTCGTAACCTTGTTCATGCAATAAGACTGCTGCGACCGAGCTGTCTATGCCGCCACTCATGGCGACCAATACTCTTCCTTTTTTTTCCATGTTTTGGTACAGGTTCAAAGCCTGTCAAAAATTTTGTGCAAGTTAGGATTTATTTTTTCAAATGCCGAGGTATCTTGTTAATTCAAGACCAAAATGGTAGTTTTACTTTTTCTTTTTAGCTAATTAGATATGCTCAAAACCCTTGTTAAGGTATCTGGTATTGAAAATCTTTCTGACGCTCGCTATTGCGCTGGAATGGGTGTAGAATTTCTGGGTTTCCCTTTAGCACAAATACCTTTTGAAAAATTTCAAGAAATTCGTCAATGGATTTCTGGTGTAGAAATTGTTGGAGAGTTAATAGGTCATACAACCTCTGAAACAATGAATTTGATCCATCAATACAAACCGGATCGAATTGAGGTGGATTCTAAGGCAAATCTAATTGAATTAAAAAAGCTGGAGCTTCCAATTATTTTGCGTGTTAATCTGGATTCAGATAATTTACCGGCCTTGTTTGCTAGCGCTGCACCATTTGTAAGCCATTTTCTTTTAATGGGAGATTCTAAGGAATCTTTGGTAGGTGCCGAGTCGCAAGTAGAAATTTGGGCAGCACAATATCCCATGATTTTGGGACTTGATATTCCTGATGACGACTTAGAAGAATGGGTTTCTCAAAGTTCAATCAAGGGTATTGGGCTTGTTTCAGGAAAAGAGGATAGGCCTGGATTTAGAGATTTTACCGATTTAATGACTATCTTAGAAAAATTAGAAATTGATTAATTCGGTTTTACAACTCAATAGTTCGATATGCTTGCTTTCTTAAAAAGAAATTTTTCTCAACTTAAATCTTTTATTTATAGGTTTTTGTTCCTTTTGGGGCAAATCCTATTAAGGGGTTTATTGTTAACTATTGGGGAAAGAAATTACAGCCGTTTGTTGGGTTATTTGGCTCTTGGCGATTTCTACATCAAAACTCAAGTTATAAAAGTTAGCGAATTTTACGATGCTCGAGTAGACAAAAACTCACCTTATTACTCACCCATTTTACGTATTTGGAAAATTTCAGGTAAGACTTTCTTGTTTGTTTTGGTTTATCTTTTTGTAATAGAGACAAATTTTCTTTGGCTCACCGGCGAAATGCCTGGCGTAGATGATTTGCAAAACCCGAAATTGTCGCAAGCCTCAGAAATATATTCGGCCGATGGAGTGTTATTAGGGAAGTTTTTTGCTGAAAATAGAACTCCGATTCGCGACTTTAATAAACTTTCACCTTATTTGGTTCAAGCCTTGGTTGCTACAGAGGATTCTCGTTTTTATGAGCATACGGGAATCGATTTTCAAGCATGGCTCGGAGTAGCAGCTGGTATGGTACAAGGAGGGGACAGAGGGGGAGGTAGTACGATTTCTCAACAATTGGCTAAAAATTTATTCAAAACAAGAAGTAAAAAGAGTTTTGGTAAAACAGGATTTTTGGGGTACCTACCTTTTGTAAATAAATTGATTTATAAGTCAAAGGAGTGGGTAACAGCCATCAAATTAGAGCGTTTTTACACCAAAGATGAGATCATTCTTTGGTATTTAAATACCGTAGATTATGGCAATAATGCTTATGGGATCAAAGTAGCTGCCAAAACCTATTTTAATACCTCTCCAGATAGTTTAAACATTCAAGAAGCGGCCATTTTAGTAGGATTACAAAAGGCTACCACTACCTATAATCCCAAGCGTTATGTTGGCAAACCTTTGGAACAAAATAAAGCTTGGAAAAGAAGAAATGTGGTGTTGAATCAAATGGTTAAAGCGGGGTATTTGAAAAAAACAGCCTATGATTCTCTTGCTGTAATGCCCATCGTTTTACATTCTAATGAGGAGTCGCCTTACGATGGAACTGGGAATTATTTCAAAGTTGCGGTCGCTAGATACATCAATGAATGGGCTAAGGCCAATGATTTGGAAATCGATTTGTACCGAGATGGTTTGAAAATTCATACCACCATTGATTCTCGTATGCAAATACATGCAGAAGAATCTGTGGAATTGGGAATGAGATCTATTCAGAAATCCTTCGACAACCATTGGGCCAATCAAAATCCTTGGGTAGATGAGCGTGGTACTGAAATTCCTGGTTTTATAGATACGGTGGCCAAAAGGACAGATTACTATAAATCATTGTTGAATCGTTTTCCGAATCAGCCAGATTCGATAAAACATTACATGAAAAATGTTAAACGTAACATGTGGGTCTATTCGCGCAATGCCTTGGGAGAAGAGCAACAAACAATGAGTGCCTATGATTCCATTCAATACTACAAGAAATTTTTGCAATCAGGTATGATGACCATGGATCCGTATACGGGATACATCAAGGCATGGGTAGGTGGTTTAGATTTTAAGTATTTCAAATATGATCATGTGAAACAAGGTAAAAGACAGCCAGGTTCAACATTTAAGCCCTTTGTGTACACAGCGGCTATTGATGGCCCGAAAGATTTATCACCTTGTTACATGATGAAGGATGAACCTTTTGAATTGGAAATAGAAGAAAAGGGAGAAAAGAAAATTTGGCGCCCTGGAAACGCAGATGGTACTTTTTCTTATAACATGATGCCTATTCGCAGAGCTTTAGCCAAAAGTATCAATTCCATTACGGCTAAATTAACCAACGAGGTAGGGCCTGATACCGTTATGTATTACGCTCAAAAAATGGGTATAAAAAGTCCTTTAAAACCTGTGGCTTCTATTGGTCTTGGTTCTTTCGACGTTTCTTTGTACGAAATGATCGGGGCCTATTCAGCTTTTATTAATGAAGGAATTCACGTAGAGCCGATGTTGGTGACCGAGATTGAAGATCAAAATGGTAAAACCTTGCAAACCTTTGAACCGATCTCTTTTCGAGTTATTCGCAAGGAATCAGCACAATTGGTTCGATCGATGTTGGAAGGAGTAGTTTATGAGGGAGGAACAGGAAGTTCTTTGTTATGGAATGAGGGCGAAGTTTTATTGCCTAAAAATAATCGTTATGCTCCAGCATTTGCAGCCAAAACGGGTACCACCTCTAACCATTCCGATGGCTGGTTCATCGGGATGTCGCATAATTTAATTTCTGGTGTTTGGGTGGGTGGAGATGATCGATCGATACACTTTAGGTCGGGTGCGCTTGGGGAAGGTTCCAAAACGGCCTTGCCGATTTATAAGCGTTTTATGATCAAGGTTGTCAATGATCCTGCACTTTCGATTTACCAACCTGTACCTTTTGATAAATTGGATAAGCGGGTCGTGAAAAAAGATTTTACATGTCAAAGTGCCTACAGTACCTTGCCAGACTCTTTACAAGTTTCTGATGCAGAATTAGATTCATTGAATGCCTTGTTGGGGGATCAAACGGAACTTCAGACTGATTCTACCCAAAATCCCTGAAATTATGATTAATAAAGAATTCATTGCCCATTATTTTAAAAATTTACAAGATCAAATCTGTCAGGGAATTGAGCAGGAAGATGGGGGAGCACTTTTCAAAGAGGATCTTTGGGATAGGCCGGAAGGCGGCGGCGGTTGCTCCCGATTAATGGCTAATGCTAATGTTTTAGAAAAAGCTGGGGTTAATTTCTCTGCTGTACATGGTCCTTTGCATCCTAAAATGGTGACAAGTCTAAACCTAAAAGAAGAGGTGGATTTTTTTGCCACAGGGGTGTCCATCGTGATGCATCCGAAAAATCCATGGGTGCCCATCATTCACATGAATGTTCGTTATTTCGAATTAAGTAATGGGGAACATTGGTTTGGGGGTGGAATAGACCTAACACCACACATTATTATACCTGAACAGGCTAAATGGTTTCATCAACAATTGAAATCTGTTTGTGACCAATCTGATTTAAATTATTACCCTAAGTTCAAAAATTGGGCCGACGAATATTTTTTCAGTCCGCATCGAAATGAGACCCGTGGCGTGGGAGGTATCTTTTTTGATTACCTAAAAGCGAATGATTCAGAAGAGAAATTAGCTAATTTTAGTTTCGTTCAATCTGTTGGAGAAGCATTTGTTCCTATTTATACGCATTTGATGCGTGAAAATGCTACACGTACTTTTGGCCAAGCAGAAAAAGATTTTCAATTACTTAGAAGAGGTAGGTACGTCGAGTTTAATTTGGTTCATGATCGCGGAACAAAATTTGGCCTAGAAACTAATGGTAGAACAGAATCTATTCTCATGAGTTTACCCCCGCTAGCCGCATGGGAATACAGGTATGATGAGAATTCTTATCCAGAAGGCAAAAAGACCTTGGAGCTTTTGAAAAAGGGAGTGGAGTGGATAGAGAATTAATTAATTATAAATTATGAATTATGAGTGATGAATTTTATTTCTCATAACTCATAATTCATCATTCATAATTCAAACTCCTTCCTCCCAAACAACTTTAATTCCTTTTGGGGTCATTAATAAAATACGCGTAGGAGAGGGTAAAAGAACCAATCTTGCCGCAGCAGCTGGATTTTCTATCCATTCAACTTCAACACCTTCTTTTTTGCCAATTTCAATCTCCCCGTCCACGGTCTCTACAAACTTTTTGGCAAGATAGGCAGTTGGTAACAAAACATCGGATTCAGGACAATGGGTGAGATGTACCTTCTCTAGAATTTCTTCCAATTTATCTCCGTATTTTTCATTGAAATCATCTTCTAGATCATGCAATAATTCTTCTACATCATCATACGTGTCATCAGAATAACTTAATTTACTTAAAGCTAATCTTTTTTCTAAAATGGCAATCATTGCCGAATCAATCGTATTCATTTGCTTATTGTGCTTTTTGCTAAAAAATATTTGACAAAGATAAGGTAAAACCTGAATTTATTCAGAAAAGGGACTGCTTCTCTGGATTTTTGGATCAAATTTAAGTTGTCCGTGCTCTATGGAGAGTCCGCTAGCATAATTATTTTGATAAAGCTGTCCCGTTCCTAAGCCTTGTGGCATTTGTACTGGGTAATTGGCGGTAAATTGTGCAATGGCTTGAAGTCCCACATTAGATTCCAAGGCGGAGGTGATCCACCAAGCAATCCCTTTCCCTTCAGCCATTTCAATCCATTGTTGCGTGTCTGTAAATCCTCCCAATAAACTAGGTTTTAATATAATGTAATCTGGCTTTAGATAACTTAAAAGTTCATTTTGTTCCTTTATTTCTCTAATTCCTATAAGTTCTTCATCCAAAGCTATGGGAAGGATGTTCTGTGAAATCAACTTTTGGATTTCATTCCATTGCCCTGCCTTAATGGGTTGTTCAATAGAATGCAGTTTAAATGCGCTTAATTTTTCCAGTTTTTGTTCAGCATCTTTGGTGTCAAATGCTCCATTCGCATCCACCCGAATCGTCAATTCATTCTCTGAAAATCTGGCTCTTAAATTTCTTAATATTTCAATTTCAGTGTCAAAATCAAGTGCTCCAATTTTAAGCTTTAAACATTGGTATCCTTGTGCCAATTTGTCTTCAATTTGTTTTTGCATAAAATCCGCATTGCCCATCCAAATCAATCCATTGATGTTTAAATTACTTTGACCTTCCGCAAAAGTATTTTCAAAGTAAATGCCATTTTTTTGGATAAGAAGGTCTCTGATGGCCATTTCGATGGCCATTTTAAAAGAGGCCTCTTTTATGGGTTGGTCAGATAACCATTGGGGTATTTCCGTTAATTGCTTTGGCAATTCAACCAATGAAATTTGCTCTACTACCTTCTTAAATGAATCAAGGCAGTTTTCTTCAAATTCAGGACTTAAACCTCTGAGTGGTCCAGCTTCGCCAATTCCAATGATTTCTGGATTTCCAGGATCAGAAATTTGAACATAATATGAATTTTTCTTTGTCAAAACTCCCCGCGAAGTACCTGCCTCAAAATGAAAATCCAAAGAATGTTTCTTGATTTGAAATGATAGTTTTGCCATTTTGTTCGAATTCTCTTCAAAGTTAAGTCAAAACATGTTGGAAATTCAAGGCTACATTGATTTATCCATTTTCAATGTGTAATTTAGTACCAATGTCGGTGATCAAGAAAATCCTATTATTTTTCCCCAGTTTGCTCTATTTTCTCATTACGAAAATACGCAATCGCTTGTTTGATCTTCATTTATTGAAATCAAAATCCTTTCCAAACCCACAGACCATTGTGATAGGAAATTTAGCGATGGGTGGTACAGGAAAAAGTCCTGCGGTTTCATTTTTGTTGAAAAATTGGATTTGGAACAAAAAAGTGGCTGTATTGAGTAGAGGGTATGGACGTAAAACTAAAGGATTTCATTGGGCTAATTCCTTGAGCTCCTCCATCCAATTGGGAGATGAGCCGATGGTATATCATTTGATGTTTCCCCATATTCCTTTGGCGGTAGGTGAGGATCGTGTACGTGCAATCGAACAAATGAAGAAAGATTTGCCAGATTTATCTTGTATCATTTTAGACGATGCATTCCAGCATAGATCATTAAAACCAACTTTATCCATTATCTGCACCACCTTTCAAGATCCTTTTTTTGACGACCATGTTTTTCCCATGGGAAGATTAAGAGAAGCAAGGACTGGTATCAAAAGAGCGGATGCTGTGATTGTTACCCGTTGTCCAGATCAGTTGAGTGTGGAAAAAACAACTGAATTTAGGACTCGAATTCATTCTTATGCCAAGGATGATATTCCTGTTTTTTTTGCTGGAATTCAATACGGGCAAGCCATTGGCCACGACTTAGGTTTGATCAAGCAATGGCATTTAGTGGCTGGTATTGCTAATCCTGAATTATTTTTTGAAAAGGCGATGAGCTTAGGTTCCATTTTATCTCAAAAAACCTATGCCGATCATCACCATTTTTCAAACGAAGAATTAACCCAAATGAATTCGTTGGCTTTGAATATGCCTGAACATGAGGCATTTCTAACCACTCATAAAGATTTTGTTCGTTTTCAAGATCATTTCCAGAAATATCCGCATTTGAAAAGTAAACTCTATTACCTACCGATGGAGATGTATTTTTCAGATGGAAATCAAGGATTTTGGTCTTGGTTAGGGATGAAGTTAGGGAGATAATCGACTTAAATTCTTTACCTTTGCTCGGTGAAAAATATACTTTTTTTTATTTTAGTTTTAATTTCTTCATCCAACTTGTTGGGGCAGATTCAATCAGG
>JBILRJ010000124.1:0-8342 GCA_044372695.1 Spirosomataceae bacterium | reverse complement strand
TTTTTTGAACTGACTGTCCATACAAGTTCAACGAGAGAAATATCAGAAAGAAAGTAGAATACTTTTTCATAAAATCAAAAAGGGTTACACTTTACAAGTATAACCCTTTTACTTTGATATTGCTCCCTTAATAGGTGGAATGTTGCAGCCAATAATATCATTTAAAGACTAATGCTATGATTTATCTTGTTCAAGCACTTCTTTCAATTTTCCATAACTGTTATTGTAGACTTTCCCTTTCTTGGGATGGGTAAATTTAAGTCCTGACCAGATGTCGTTAATACTCAAGCAAGTGCTTTCAACAAGTCCAAAATCATACCCCAATTTTATAATTGATTTTATGTTCAAGTCCGTTCCTAATTTCCCACCTTTTGGCCAAGAAACCCATAGCATTCCGTTTAGTTTTAAATGTTGTTTTAATTTAGGAAAGTGGGTAATAAATTCTGTTTGTGTTTTAACAAATAAATGAATATAGTCTAATTCTTCTTTAAGTTTTTCTTGAATATCGAGAGTGGGCAAGTTTATATTCTCAAGGGCTTCTTTTTGTGCATTAACGAATACTGCTTTTGAATTTTCTTTAACACCCATTTTCTGTGATATAGTCCTTATCATTATTTACCTTCTTTTTTATTTTGACTGAATGAAAATATAATACGATGATTGAATATGTGACTATTAGGAAATTAAATGTTTAAACTTCCTACAATTTTACAAAAAGAACTTAATTACATCTCTAAAAATCAAGAAGAGATAGAAAAGTACGCCCACTATGATTTGACGTCGGTACTTTTTAAGGAATTGAACTAGCTTATCCATAAGACATAAAAAAGGTTACACTATAAAAGTATAACCTTTTTATCATTACCGCTCCCCTTACAGACGAAAGATGCAACTATAATAGGATGATAGAGTATGTGACTATAAGCAGATTGAAGGGGTGAACTTCGCGTAAGTAAGCAAAAAGTGTCTTGTTATAAATCCGGTGTTAACACCAGATTGCCGTTTTTTCGGGCTTGGAGAAATAAATAATTTTCACCACCAAATTGTCGGAAAAGCCAAAGCATAGAACTGGTACTAGAATCAAGTCCGCGTTAGCTAATGTTTGTTTTTTCATTTTCAATTATTGTTGCGTAATGTTCAACTGTCGGAAAGGGGTCGTAATAATGATGTAAAATGTTTTTCCATTCCAAATATTCCGTTGATTGTCTAAATCCAATAGTATGGTCTTCCAAATTTTCCCAATCTACAAGTAGAATATACTTATTTTGTTGTTCCACACACTTGCTTAGTGAGTGTTTCACATAACCTTTTATCGAGCTGATTAATTTTCCCGCGATAGCAAAATCTATTTCAAATTGCTTTTCTTGGCCACCCTTCACATTTAATATGGCTACTTCTAAAATCATATTTCTACAATTATTGATAGTTGTTTTGATTTGTCACTAGAAATCTATACCCAACTTTCGTTAAATTAATTTTCCTTTTAAAGTTAATTAAATTTATACTTGGTAAATATATAGTTACAATCAAGATACAAAGAATAATATATCCCTTTAAAGAGCTTTGAGGTTGTTTTTAAATAAAAAAAGAGGTCAATTAGACCTCTTGTGCACTCTTGCTCCCTCTCCTGGGCTCGAACCAGGGACCCCATGATTAACAGTCATGTGCTCTAACCAACTGAGCTAAGAAGGAATTTCTTTCCTATTGGGACTGCAAAAATAGGGGTAGATTTCTAAATTTGCAAACACTAGAGGAAAAAATTATGAATTATGAGGTATAAATTATGAGTTATGAATTATGAGTTATGAATTGCTTTGTTAATAAACGCTTTATGTATTTGATAACTAAAGACTTATCCATTTCAATTTATAATTCATAACTCATACTTCACAATTACTTTTTACCACCCTTCTTCTGCACCAACTCTCCCTCTTTCAACTTTTTCGCTACCGTCGCATAAGGACCAGAAATGATTTCTTGGCCATCTTTCAAACCAGAAACAATCTCAATGTTCTCAAAGTCAGAAATACCCGTCTTTACCTCAATCATCTTCGCCTTGCCTTTCTCATTCACAAAAACCACTTCTTTGATCTTCTCCTTGCGCGCTTTTGCAGCTTGAGCATCTTCCTCTTTAGGCTCTTCCGCTTTGTCTCCCTCTGGCTTGCCATTACCGCCTTCAGATTCCTTCATCTCAGCCCCAATCTCTCTAGTGGTTACCGATGCCAAAGGAACTGTTAAAATACGGTCTTTGCGATTCGTTAAAATCTCTACCGAAGCTGTCATTCCTGGTTTTAAAGGATACGACAGCTTTCCTTTGATCAAATCTCTGTAAGAACCCCTCAATACCCGAATCTTTACCTCAAATTCCGTCACCGCATCATTGCTGACAGACGCTGTACCAGATGAGTTCGCCGAACTCGCAATCTCGTAAACGATTCCTTTGAATTTCCGCTCTGTCGATGTATAAGCATCCACATCAATCATTACCGTGTCGCCCAAACTAACCCGAGTAATGTCATTCTCATTCACATTTACTCGCACTTCCATGTTGTTCAAATTCGCAATGCGCAACATTTCCGTTCCTGCCATTTGCGAAGTTCCTACTACTCTTTCTCCCAATTCTACATTCAACTTGGAAATAATTCCACTTTGTGGCGCATAAATCGTTGTTTTCGTTAAGTTCGCTTGCGCTTCTTTCAAGGCCGCTTCCGAACTCTTAATGTTGAAATCCGAGGCTTTTACGTTTGCTTTTGCCGACTCTAAATCTTGTTTTGCTACGTTATAAGCAGATAAAAACTGATCAAAATCCGAATCCGAAATCACCTTATCTTTGTGCAATTTCGAATTACGATCGTAATCGATTTTCGCCTTAACTAATCTTGCGTCACTCTGCGCCAATACCGCTTTGCTCTGCTCCATGCTCGCTTTCATCGAATTCACTTGCGCCTCCGCTCTAGCTAACAATGAAACGTAGTTGTCTGGACGAATCTTCAACAACACCTGACCAGCTACCACAGAATCTCCCTCCGTTACATTCAATGCCACGATCTCTCCCGACACGTCAGGGGAAACTTTTACTTCCACCTCTGGCTGTATTTTTCCTGAAGCAGAAACCTTCTCGATAACTGTGGATAATTTTGCCTTGGTAAACTCCACTTCCGTAGCCTCCACTTTACCAATCCAACCCGATTGCTTTGCAATAAACAAACCTAAAAATAAGACCGCCACTATCCCTCCGATAATCAACCACGTCTTTTTGTTATTTCCCTTTGCCATTCTTAAATAATTTTTCGATTAAAATGTTAAATTCTTGCCTTGATAGTAATCCAAAACCTTGGTTCTAAATACATAATCGTATCTCGCTTGTACCAAGCTTAATTTTGCCTTGTCTAAATTCGTTTTTTGTAAATTATAACTTACAAAATCAATCGTACCTGCACTGTATTTGCTTTCTGCCGATCTAAATGATTCCTCCAATGCCGAAACTTGTTGTACCGATGCCTCGTATTTTTTAGCCGCATTAGACATGTTCACATAAGCTTGTTCAATGTTTTGGCGCAAAGTTAAACGCGCCTTGCTAGCTTCTAATTCCGCACTTTCTTTTTGTAAACTCGCTTGTGAAACTCGGGTCTTGTTTTGGTACTTAAGGAATATCGGAATATTCAAGTTCAAACTAACCACTTTATTTTGGGTATTGTTCAACTGTTCAAAATAACTAACCGTTTGTCCCTCGCCGTATCTAGGCTGCTGACTAATGATGGGATAATTAGTTCCTGCTACTTGAACATTTCCTAAAGTGACATCTTGTGTCCCCAAAAATTGCACCGATTTTAAGGCATTACTCTGATTGGCAGACCAGCTACCACTCAAAGACAAGGTGGGTAAACGAAAGGCTTTTGCCACGTCTATGCTCTTGTCAGCTCCTTTTACCCGAAAATCCGCAGCTCTGATCAAAGGTTGGGCATTAAGTGCTTTGTCATATATTTCGGAAATTCCCAATTCATAAAATGAAGTACTAGGAATTGGAACTGAAACCCGCTCCAATTGAAAATCAGAAATATTTGGATCGTTCAATAATTGTACCAAAGTCAATTTATTGATGTCCAAATTACTTTGGAAAGAAACAACATTGGACTCCTCATTCGCCAATTGGGCTTTTAAATCCAACAAATTCGATTGAGGTAAAGAACCGGCATTCACCAATTTCTGCGTTCTCTCGATTTGCAATTGAGTAATACCTGTTTGTGTTTTGGCAATCGCCAATTGATCTTCGGCATTTAAAATGGTCAAATACGAAAGCACAACTTGCAAGGAAATGTTTTCTCGCATCGCTTGTAAATCCTCTTGTGTCGCTTTTAAATTAAAATCGTTTTGTAAAATGGTGTTCTTCAACTGACCACCATTGAATATGGTTACATTGGCATTTAAACCAATGTTGTTGTAATTGATGTTACGGGAATCATATCCGTTGGTGTAAGGGTTAATGCTTCGACCAAAACTTGCGGCTTGATTGATATTTCCATTCAAACTTGGCAATTGATTGTATTTGGATTGCTGGTATTGCAATTCCGCATTACGCAAGGAGATTAAATTGGTCTTAACATTTAAGTTATGAATCAATGCGATGTCTACCGCCTTGGAAAGAGATAACTTGATCGGGGCGATGCTTTGTACAGCATTCTGTGCCTGAACATCTGAAACCCAAAAAAATATTGCTAAAAACGCAATGGCCGACTTTACATACTTTATTAAATGCATAATAATTCAATCAAAATGAATACAATATTACAACGAATGTTTGGGAACAAAATTTATTTTGGGATAAACGGAGGTTTTGAGGTATGATGTAAGTGGTATGAGGTATGAGAATAATTATGAATTATGAGTTATGAATTATGAGCTATTTTTTAAATTCATACCTGACAATTCATAACTCATAATTCATAATTCATAATTTTTCGGTTTTCTGGCTTCTAAAAAAACCCAAGAACTTCCGCTATCTCTTTTACTTCTCTGAAATTTTCGTGTTCGACCCGATGGGAAATTTGTTCGTGTGCCCAAGTGATGTGGTAAGGAACATGTATGGCATGGCCTCCCAAAGACAAAACAGGTAATACATCTGATTTCAAGGAATTGCCAATCATGCAAAATTCAGAAGCAGGAATGTCTAAATGTTTGATCAATTTGGCATAATCGCTCTCGTGCTTTTCAGACATGATTTCAATGTGGTGAAAATAATTTGCTAAGCCCGATTTGGATAATTTTCTTTCTTGATCCAGTAAATCACCTTTTGTTGCAATCACCAAACGGTATTTTCCATGCAGCGCTTGCAATACATCCTTTACACCTGGCAAAAGTTCGATCGGTTTTTCCAATAATTCTTTTCCTAAGTCTAAAATTTTTGAAATTCCATCTACCTGCAATGTGCCTTCTGAAACTCGTATCGCGGTTTCTACCATCGATAACATAAAACCTTTGACACCATAGCCGTACAAAGCCAAGTTGTCCATCTCCGTTTTAAATAATTCTTTGGCAGTGGAGTGTAAGGGTAAATAATCCTCCATTAATTCACCGAATTGATCCTCAATTTCTCTGAAATAAGGTTCATTTACCCATAAAGTATCGTCTGCGTCAAATGCTATTACCATAATGACTTCATCATATTAAAACGAAGTAGCAATGGTTATGAAATCACCTGCTTTCAAAGACGCTCCACCAATCAAACCGCCGTCCACATCTGCGCAAGCAAATAATTCTTGGGCATTTTGTGCATTGCAACTTCCACCATACAAAATGGAACAAGCATCCGCAGCAGATTGACCGTATTGTTTCGCTAAATGTGTTCTCAAATACGCATGCATTTCTTGTGCTTGATCTGAAGAAGCTGTTAATCCTGTGCCTATTGCCCAAATTGGCTCATATGCGATGACCACTTTGGCAAAATCCTCTGCTGATAAATGAAACAAGCTTTCCGTTAATTGTTGTGCCACATATTCCAAAAAGTTGCCTCCTTCACGTAAATCTAAACTCTCTCCGCAACAAAATAATGGCGTTAATCCGTTCGCCAATGCAGCATCCACTTTTGCAGCCAATTGTGCATTTGTTTCTTGGAAATACTGACGGCGCTCCGAGTGTCCTAAAATCACATAATTAACTCCTGAAGAAGCCAACATCGGCGCAGAAATTTCACCTGTATAAGCTCCAGATGCTTTTTCGTGACAGTTTTGGGCTGCTACGGCTAAGTTGGGGATTCCAGCGATTGCCTTATTCACTTCAGATAAATACAAAGCTGGCGTTGCCATGATCACTTGTACATCTGCCGAAACATCTGCTTTTACCAATTTGCTTACTTCATTCGCTAACTCCAAAGCCTCTGAAGCTGTCTTGTTCATTTTCCAGTTTCCTGCAACAATCTTTTTTCTCATACGTTCATCTATTTTTGAAACGCAAATTTACGATTCATTTTCAATTATTATTTTCTAATTTTACTTTAATTTACCATTTTAAGCACATTCCATTTCACATGATATTATTTCACAAACGTTTCATATACCTAGCTTGTACTTTCCTGATATTGAGCATCTCTAACAATGGTCAAGCACAATCTTCTTTATTTACCCACAATCATTCCAATTGGGTGGATTCCGTTTTTAATTCGCTATCCTTGGATGAAAAAATTGGGCAGGTTTTAATGCCTCGAGCCAATTCCAATCCCACCTACGATACCACACGTTTGTACTCCATTGTCCGCGACTACCATGTCGGTGGATTTGTGTTTTTTGCGGGATATCCTACCAACCAAGCTCGCTTGGTGAATAAGCTACAAAGCATGTCCAAAGTACCCATGTTCATTGGAATGGATTTAGAATGGGGCTTAAATATGCGTTTAGATTCGACAGTGCGTTATCCTTATCAAATGACTTTAGGTGCCATTCAAGGAAATGATGCATTGATTGAAAAAATGGGTTATCAAATTGCTCAACAGTGCAAAAGGATGGGTGTACACATCAATTATGCTCCGGTTGTTGATGTGAATAATAATCCGCTAAATCCTGTGATCAACTTCCGTTCTTTTGGAGAAGATCGTGAACTCGTAACCCAAAAATCTTTGGCCTACATGAGAGGCTTACAAAAAGGCGGCATCATCACCTCTGCCAAACATTTTCCTGGTCATGGAGATACAGGTGTAGATTCTCATTACGACATTCCTGTGCTAAATCACTCAAGATCGCGTTTGGACAGTTTGGAATTATATCCTTACAAAGAACTGATCAACAATGGATTACAAGGTATAATGGTTGGGCATTTGAGTATCCCGAGTTTAGATACTACCGCAAGTTTGGCTTCCACATTGTCTCGCCCGATCGTCAATGGACTTTTGAGAGAAGAAATGAAATTCGAAGGTTTGGTTTTTACAGATGCGATGGACATGAAAGGGGCGACGAAAATGTTTCCTGAAGGGACCGCCAACGTTAAGGCCTTTTTAGCGGGGAATGATATTTTAGAAACATTCGTAGATGTGCCTGCTGCATTTAATGCAATCAAAAAAGCCCTTGTGAACGGCGAAATCACAGAAGAAGAATTGAATATTCGAGTAAAAAGAATCTTGAATGCCAAGGCTTGGGCTGACTTACAAGCATATAAACCGATTGAAATTGATCATTTGATTGAAGATTTAAATCCGATTTCGGCAGAAGTATTGAACAAATCTTTGGCCGAAAAATCCTTGGTTTTATTGAAAAATCCGGAGGATTTAGTGCCTTTGAGAAATTTGGAGAAAAGAAAAATAGCCACTTTGGCCATAGGAAAGCCCAATTATGGCAATAAATTCCCTACGGAATTTCAGAAAATGGCCGAAAACTATGTAGAAATGGATCATTTTTATTTGGATGAAACCAGCGCAGATACCACCATCAATCGAATAGAAAATACCTTGAAAAACTACAACACCATTTTAATGGGCATTCACGGTATTTCCATTCGCCCAGCAAATAATTACAACATCAAACCATCCATTATTACTTTGGTCAATCGGTTTGTGAATCCCAAGACGGTGGTGGTGCATTTTGCGAACGCCATGACTTTGACCAAATTTGATAGCCTCAAAAATGCGGGCGCCTTGATTACCACTTTACAAGAAGGCGTCCCTCAATTAGAAGTGGCAGCTGAAGTGATTTTCGGAGGACTTCCTGCAGAAGGCAAATTCCCCGTTACCTTGAACAAAAGCTATTCCCGCAATTTGGGCATTGTAAGTCCTAGCTTAGGCCGTTTACAATACCAAGTCCTCCCTGAAGCGGTAGGCATCAACGGGCAATTTTTGCGTAAAAATGTCGACTCGCTAG
>JBILRJ010000123.1:0-8349 GCA_044372695.1 Spirosomataceae bacterium | reverse complement strand
ATGGCTCCATAAGACAATGCTTCGCGAATTTCTTCTCTCGAAGAACCGGAGCCACCATGGAACACAAAATCGATCGGCTTTTCAGCCGTTAAACTGTATTTATTGCGAATAAATTCTTGTGAATTTTTCAAAATAACCGGTTGTAATTTTACATTTCCCGGCTTGTAAACACCATGAACATTTCCAAATGCAGCCGCAATAGTAAAACGATGAGAAATTTTGCTCAACACTTCGTAAGCGTAAGCCACTTCTTCAGGCTGAGTATATAATTTCGAAGAATCAACATCTGAATTATCGACTCCATCTTCTTCTCCACCAGTAACTCCCAATTCAATTTCTAAAGTCATGCCCATTTTAGACATACGAGCTAAATATTTAGCACAAATTTCCAAGTTTTCTTCCAAAGGCTCTTCTGACAAATCGATCATATGAGAAGAAAACAAAGGCTGACCTGTTTCTGCAAAGAATTTTTCACCTGCATCAAGTAAACCGTCGATCCAAGGCAACAACTTTTTTGCGCAATGGTCTGTATGTAGAACTACCTGAACACCGTAAGCTTTCGCTAATTGATGCACATGGTGTGCTCCAGCAATGGAACCCGCAACAGCTGCAGCTTGATTTTCGTTTGATAAAGTTTTTCCAGCATAAAAAATTCCACCTCCATTAGAGAATTGAATGATAACTGGCGAATTAACAGCTTTTGCAGCTTCTAAAACAGCATTAACTGTATTTGTACCTGTTACATTAACAGCAGGTAGCGCAAATTGGTTTTTCTTAGCGATTTCAAATAATTCTTGAACAGCATCACCATGCAAAACTCCTTTTTGGTTGGATAAACTTGACATAATTAAGTTTTTTCTTTGGAAATAAATAAAAAGTACTTTTTAACAATTACTATAATTGCAAAAATACAAATTTTTGGCAAATAGACCGTTAAAATCTAAGAAATATACAATTTTGCTCAAAATTCTAAGTATTTGCCTTTACAAGCCTAAATCCCTAAATTTGCTTCTTAATGAGTATAATACAGCATTAAACCCCATCTTCCCAAGAAGATTGAATTCCATGATCCTTTACAGTACCGCGCACAATAGTCCAAATGTCGATTTAGAAGAAGCAATTTTTCGTGGTTTACCGCCTGATAATGGCCTATACATGCCCACGGAAATCAAAAAATTACCTGAATCGTTTTTTGAAAGTATCGAAAATAGAAGCTTTCAAGAAATTGCGGTAGCGGTTTGTCAAAATCTGCTAGGCGAAGATTTAAGCTTAGAAGAAATTGAAGGAATAGTTAAAACTTCCATGACCTTTGAGGCACCATTGGTAAAAATCAACGAAAAGGTACATGTTTTAGAGTTATTCCACGGGCCTTCGATGGCCTTCAAAGATTTTGGCGCCCGATTTATGGCAGCCATCATGTCGCATTATTTGCAAAAATCAAAACGCGAAATACGTATATTAGTTGCTACTTCTGGAGATACCGGTGGTGCAGTAGCGCAAGGTTTTTACAAAACTCCCGGTATTTCTGTCACAATTCTGTACCCCAAAGGCAAAGTTTCGGATGTTCAAGAAAAACAACTTACGACTTTAGGAGAAAATATTACTGCTTTAGAAATAGATGGGACATTTGATGATTGCCAACGGCTAGTCAAACAAGCCTTTTTAGATAGAGATTTAAGAGAAAAGTACAATTTGGCATCAGCCAATTCGATTAATATTGCCAGATTAATTCCCCAATCCTTTTATTATTTCGCTGCATACGCACAAGCCAAAAAACAAGGGCTAATGGCCCCAATGGTTTTCTGTGTCCCTAGTGGGAATTTTGGCAATTTGAGCGCTGGGTTAATGGCATACCAAATGGGTTTACCCGTAAAGGCATTTGTGGCGGCCAGCAATTTGAACAAAATTGTACCCGATTATCTTCAAACAGGCACCTACGAACCAAAACCTAGCCTTGAAACATTATCCAATGCCATGGATGTTGGAAATCCATCCAATTTTATCCGAATGAGGTTGTTGGCCGGTGGGGAATGGGAAAAAGTAAAAAACTTGGTCAAAGGTTATTATACCTCCGATGAACAAACACAAAAAACCTTGGCTAAAGTATACGAAAATCACCATTACATCATGTGCCCACATACTGCTGTTGCATATGATGGCTTGGAACAATATCAAAAAGAGCATCCTGAAGATGTGACTGGAATCATTCTTTCCACTGCGCATTATGCGAAATTTTTACCAACTGTGGAATCTACTTTGGGACAAAAAGTGGACATCCCCGCACGATTAGCTGAATTATTAGACAAGGAAAAAGTAGCGATTCCTATGGGTATTGATTTTGAAGGATTCAAGAATTACCTTTTGTAGAAAATAGAAGAGAGAAGACATGAAGAGAGAAAATGGGAAGAGAGAAGATGATGTGTGATGTAAGACGTAAGATAAAAAAGCGAGAGTTTAAGTAGATTTATCTTGGTTTTTACCTACGCAATCAATCAGGTTGGAAAATGTGTTAAATGTCATTGTACCAACCGGTGCCTGAGGGTGTTGCTGAGGCTCTCGAAGTACTCGAAGGCCGCTCTGAAGAAGAGAGAAATATAATACTAAGATCGGCTGTGGTTTTGAATTGAATATGTAGTTCAAAAGATAAGTGTCAAAAATAAATCAAACCCAAAACAAAAGCCTTTGTATCTATCGACACAAAGGCTTTTTTTATGATAAAAATAAAGACAAATTTTACTTGGCAAGGGTTTTCTTGCCATATTTCTCCTTAAATCTTTCTGAAATGTAATACATACAAGGAACAATGACCAAGGTCAAAACGGTTGAAAAGGTTAATCCAAAAATAATTGTCCAAGCCAAGATTCCCCAGAAAACCGCTGATTCAGAACCGAAGAAAATGTGTGGATTCAGTTCAGTAAACATGGACCCAAAGTCGATGCTTAAACCAACCGCCAAAGGAATTAATCCTAAAACAGCAGCAGAAGCGGTTAACAAAACGGGTGTTAGACGAATTCCACCCCCTTCTACGATGGCTTCTTTGAGATCATACCCTCTTTTGAAACGTAATTCCTCGATAAATTCGATCAATAAAATACCGTTTTTCACCACAATTCCCGCCAAAGCAATGATACCAACTCCCGACATAATCACAGAGAAAGTCATGCCAAAAGCCATGAATCCTAAAAATACCCCTATCAATGATAAAAGTATGGTCGCGAAAATAATGATGGGTTTTACTGCTGAATTGAACTGAGTCGCTAAAATTAAGTAAATCAAGACCAAAGCTGCCAAAAATGCCAAGCCCAAGAAATCCATCGACTCTTTTTGATCCTCTTGTTCTCCACCCATTTTAATGCGATAGCCTTGGGGCAAATCCAATGATTCGAACAAACTTGTTAATTCAGTCACAATTTCATTGGCATTATAACCTTCTATCACATCTGAAGAAAGGGTCACGACTCTTTCTTGGTTCTTGCGGTTGATCTGACTAAATGAGGAGGCATATCGAACATCAGCCACAGAATTTAAAGGGACTTGTCGCAAAGCTCCTCCAGAGTTCATGTCACGGTAAGTGATGTTCATCGACAATAATTTTTCAATTTGATTTCTAGAATCTCCTTTTAAACGCAATTGAATTGGATATTCATCCTTGACATCTCTGAATTTGGAAATTTCTGTACCAAATAATCCTGTACGAATGGACATCGCTACTTGGGCAGAGGAAATTCCTTCACGACTCGCTTTTTCTCGATTCACATCAATCAAAATTTCTGGCTTGTTGGTCACCAAATCAGATTTCAACTCTTGAATACCTTGTATTCCTGATGCAATAATGGATTGCTTGACCTTCTTTTCCAAATCCAAAAGCACAGCAAATTCGTCTCCTGAGATTTCAATAGTCACTGGCTTGCCTGTTGGAGGACCATTACGTTCTCTCTCAATAGACATTTCAACTCCTGGAATCGGATTTTTAGCAAAAGATTGTTGCAATTTGACCAAAATTTCTTGGGTTGAAATGCCATCTCGCAATTGCAATTTTTCAAATGCAATGGTCACTTTGCTTTTATGTGGAGTTGCTCCTCGATCGGGATTCATTGGATCACCAGCATTCTTACCGACATTGGAGATAACCGAATTAACAATCTTGCCTACTTTCTCTTGCTTGATAAAACTAAATACCCGCTTTTCAATACTCTTGGTCATCGAATCCGTTACAATAGCATCGGTACCAATGGGTAATTTGGCATACAAATAAATGTAATCAGGATCACCGGATGGGAAGAAGATTACTTTGGGCTTGACTATTCCTATTAAAACAAAGGTGAAAATTAACAAAGCAAATGCCGCTAAAACAGTATAAACTGATCGATATCCATCAATAACCCATGAAACCAAACGACGGTAAGAATTTTTAAATGCTGGCAAGGTGCGATCTTGAAAAGGAACAATCCACTTGGGAGTAATGACAAAATGATTGAACACGTATAAAATCAAGGCGAAAACAAAAAAGTTCCCAAAACCAAAATGGCCTAATCCAAAACCAATCACGTAACCAAAAATGCTTAAACTCAACAAAATAAAGACAGTCTTACGAATATCTGCAAAGGTTGGATTCTTTACATCATTCTTTTCTTCATCATGTCTTTTCATAAAAGTCATGGCAAAGACGGGATTCATCACATAAGCCACAAAAAGTGAGGCAAATAAGGTGATGATCAAGGTCATCGGTAAATATTTCATGAATTCACCCACAATTCCTGGCCAAAATAACAAGGGCAAGAAAGGAGAAATGGTCGTCAAAGTACCCGATAAAACCGGAACAAAAACCTCCGAGGCTGCTAATTTGACTGATTCAACAATGCTTAATTTTTTGAAATTATTGAACAATCGATGAGAATTTTCAATAACTACAATGGCATCATCCACCACAATTCCTAAACCTAACAAGAATCCAAATAAAACAATGGTATTCAAGGTGAAATCCAGACCGGGCATGAATAGAAATGCTAACAAAGCTGACAATGGTACGGAAAGTCCTACAAACACCGCATCCCTAACTCCCATAAAGAACATCAAAACAATGACCACAAAAATAAATCCTAAGATTACTGTATTAATCAAATCAGCTAAATCGCCACGTGTACGTTCCGATTGATCTGCCGTAATAGAAACGACTAAACCTGCAGGAAACCTGGATTCACGGTATTCTTCAATGGTTTTTTCGATACGATCTGCGGCTTCAATCAAATTCGCACCACCACGCTTGATGACGTTTAAAGTAATAACCGATTTGTTATTTAAACGTGCAAAATCTTGTTTTTCTTCGTAGGCATCTTTCACCTCAGCAATGTCCTTTAAGCGAACTACCGCACCAGTTCCTGTCCGAATGATGATTTCGCCAATTTGAGGAACCGTTTTAAATTCACTGGCTACTCTCAATGATCTACGAACGCCACTTACGCTCAAATCGCCACCTGAAATATTGACATTTTCGCCTTGTACCACACTTTGAATGTCATAAAAGGTAATTCCGTAGCTTTGCATTTTGGCCAAATCCAAATTGATTTGAATTTCACGTTTCAAAGCACCAATGATATCCACACGATTAATTTCCGGCATCCCTTCAATTTCATCTTGCAAATCCTCTGCATATTTTTTCAATTTATCCAAAGGATAGTCCCCCGCGATATTGATGTTCATGATGGGGAATTCCGAAAAGTTCACCTCCGCTACAGAAGGTTGACGCGTTAAATCTTTGGGTAAATCACTGATGGATTTATCCACGGCATCTTGTACACGTTGCTTGGCAATGGGCACAGTCACGTCTGTATTGAACTCAACAATAATGACCGAAATGTCTTGTAAAGCATTGGATTTAATGCGTTTAACTCCCGTAATCGACTTCAATTGCTTTTCAATTGGCTTGGAAATCACGTTTTCGATGTCGCCCGGAGTGGCTCCAGCATAGACGGTTTGAATCACCATTTGCGGAACTACAATGTCTGGAAACTGTTCTTTTGGCAAACGCTGATAGATCATGTAGCCTGCCACAAAGATGATAAAGGTAAAAATATAAACCGTGGTTCTATTTTGGCCTAACCAGCCTATCATGTTATAAATCAAGCCCTTCCCTTCAGGGAGTTGCTCATTTTTTAAATTCTTTTCCATAAATGTTTTTTAAACAGAATGATTAAAATGAGATTGACTGACCATCCACTAAATCTTGGAAGCCCTGACTGATGATTAAATCGCCATTTTTTAAGCCCGTTAGGACTTCAGCTTGTCCATTGTAGGATAAACCCAAGGTAATGAAACGGGCTTCAGCTACTTTTTTGCCATTTTTTTCCACAGCTACATACACCAAACTTCCTTTTTCTGTTTTTTGCACCCAATTTTCATCAATGATGACCGCATTGGATTTGGATGTATCATTGATGTTGATTACCGCTAACTGATTGGGTTTTAATTCTCCCGCATTGGGAATTTTTGCTTCAATTTCAAAAGTTCTCGACAAAGGGTTAACCATGTTGGATACCAATGAAATACGAGCAGTCATTTCCTTATTGATGTCCGGAAATTTGATCGAGATTGGATCTCCTAATTTGACTGAACTGATGTAGGAATCTGAAATTTTAGCAACTATTTTTAAATTACTTAAATTGATAATCTGAACAATAGGCATGCCTGGCGCAGCCATTTCTCCTGCCTTCTGACGCACAATCTCTATGGTTCCTGAAATAGGAGCTATCACCTTGGAAAGAGCCAATTGCGCCTGTAAAGTAACCAAACGCTTTTCCAAAGATTCTTTGTTTGATTTGGCGCTAATGTATTGAACCTCTGTACCAATTTGTTGATCCCAAAGAGCTTTTTGCTTTTCAAACATGGTTTTAGCCAAAGCCAATTGATGACGAACTTCTTCCATTGATTCTCTTAAAATGGTATTATCTAAGGTCGCAATTAGTTGTCCTTTTTTAACGCTTTGCCCTGCCACAACAGGAAGAGAGACAATTACCCCGCCAGTTTGTGGACTTACCATTACGGTATTTTCAGCCAAAACAGAGCCTTGAGCTTCCACAAAGTGCTTAAACGTTTGGGTTTGAACAGGACTCACCGCGACAGCAATTACCTTGTTATTTGCTTCCGCAGCCGGATTAGCTTTACCCAATTCTTTTTCTAATAAGGCTATTTTAGCAGAAATTTCTTTCTCTTGGGATTTCAAATCTGCCAATTCTTGTTTTTTATCCACTGACTTTGAACAAGCAGCGAACAACAAAATTCCACTTAAAAATATATGTAAATTTTTCATGTTTATTTTTCCTTTCAATTAATCGTTATACAATGTTCCATTTGCCTTTTCTAACTCCACTTTGGCAATCAAAGCGTTATAAAGTGCAGTAAAATAATTCACTTGAGATTCTTTCAATGAAGTTTCGGCATTTAACACCTCTAGGTTTGATCCGACACCTTGTTGGTATTTTACTCGAGAAACTCGAGAAATTTCATTGGCAAGATTCAAGTTTTCTTTTTGTTCTTTTAATGATTCCAATGAATTTCTTAATGATATCAAACCTTGATTGCGTTGCAAATCAATGGATGATTTGACCAAGTCAAAACTTTGACGAACCTTTCTTAGATTGTTTTCTGATTGAATAGCCTTGTATTTTTTTGAGAAACCATCAAAAATAGGCACTTGGATGGCAAAACCTACTGTTGCGTTGTCAAACCAAGGTTTGGTTAACATTTCTGTTACCACTTTACGTCCCGTATTAAAACCGTAATTGGCGTTAAGTACCAAACGAGGCAAATAACCCGCTTTTTGACTTTTTAAATCCAATTCGGCTAAACTTTCTTGAGTTTTTAGTATGGAATATTCGATTCGGTTTGCATAGTCGAATGGACCATTTAAATCTGCTAAAAGGCTGCTGTTCAATTTGATCTGATCCAAATTTTCTTTTAAGACAATAGGCTCTTCCATGGGATAACCCATTTGAAATTTCAACAATAAATAGGCCATTTCTTGCAAACGATTGACGTTTTCAGATTCGGTTTTCAGGTTATTGGCTTGAACTTCTAAGCGTTGCACATCTACTTTTTCCACAAATCCTTGGGTGTACAATGCTCGCGTCTCTTTGAGAAGCGTGTCCAAACGACCAATATTTAAAGTAAATAGATTTTTCCGTTTTTCATTCACCAAAATCCCGTAATAAGCCTTTGCCACATTTTCGGCAGCCTGCTGCTTGGTTTGCGTTAAAGTCTTGACCGATAGCTCTTTGTAGACAGAAGACGCTTTCAAGCCCAAAAGATAGGAGCCATCGAATAATAACTGCGTCAATCCAAAATTTGCGAAGC
>JBILRJ010000122.1:0-8392 GCA_044372695.1 Spirosomataceae bacterium | reverse complement strand
GTAACTTGAGATTTTTCACCTTTTTGGCAGCCTCAAACATGGGCTCTGAATTATCTGGTATTTCTTCCAAACTTAATTTAAACGGACTGTTTGGCTCTTTCGCCCATTTCAATCCACCCGGATTACCCGCAAAATCTCCTTTAGCCAAATGAGTAACACGGCCTGAACCTACCCAATCTCCTTGATTTTCGCCGTAAAAAATGTCACCTTCTTGATTGATGCTATAACCTGCAGGAGAGCGCAAACCCGCTGCAAAAGGCTCTAATTTCCCGTCTTTGGTAATCTTAACCAACCATCCCCTCCATTTAGAAAACTTTCCTTCGCCAAACCCTATCCAAGCTAAATTCAAGGTAACCAACATATCCCCATTTTTATCAAATACAGGCCCATACGTATATTCATGATAATTACCTGATACCTCAAATTGATAGATAGGTTCGTATAAATCTGCCACACCATCTCTATCAGTATCGCTTATCTTGGTCAATTCGCCACGCTGCGAACAATAAAAGACCCCGTCTTGATAAGCTAAACCAAGTATTTCGTGTAATCCGCTGGCAAATCTGGTAAAATGAGTTTGATGATTCCCCTTTTGATAAGGATTCTCTACAATCCATATTTCTCCTCTCCGTGTGCTAACCGCAAGCCTTCCATCAGGCATCGTTGCCAAACCACCTACTTCTAATTTGATATCAGCAGGTATAGGAAGTGTTTTGATTTCATAATATTCCTGTTCATTGGGATGATTGGATTTTTGCCCGAATGCGAGCAAATGAACTAGGACCAAAAGTAGACTTAAATTAAATTTCATTGCTTTATATTTTACCAAATGATCTGATATGAAAAACTATTTCCTTCCACGGCTACCCTAATTTCTTTCGTATTTTGTGAACTCGGCACAATGGTTTCTTTAGCACCGCTCCACTCGACAAAAGCCGACATCCCATGCAAGGATAAAATGCCTGGCGCTAATTCGACTACCTCTGGACTAAGTCCCAAAAGCGCTTCGAAGGAGGACTGATAAGGACTGGCTCCAATGAACTTAATTGTTCTTTTAAGTCCATTACCTTTTTCATTGGGTGTAATCCAATCCTCTAATTTGACCTTACCATCTTGATAATCATATAAAAAAACAGGTCTTCCCTCCACCAATTTATATCCTTTGTACTCCAAGTCATTGGCATTCATGGAATCTGGCAATGCTTGATGGCTTTTCACAATAGGGAATTTCCCATCCAATACCACTTTCACACCCATGGGATCTGCTGTCTGCGGCTCTCCTCTTCCATTCCACATTTGAGTAACATCTAAAAAAGCTCCCCTCCATACTTGAAGAAGTCCAGCCTGTTTTAAATTATAGGTATAATGCATTCCGGAGGGATCACCAACATGAATAACGTGAGTTTTCTTGACACCCTTGTGAAAAGTAAATGAACGTTGTAAGACAGGTTCCGCATTGGCTTTTACTTCCATCAATGAAACGGCTTCCTGCTCAGGTAGTGAAGTTCTTTCGTGCAAAGGAACCAAATGAGCGCCCAATCTTTTAACAAACAAACCCAGAGCCTTGTTGCCCCAGCCAAAATCCTTGGCAAAAACTAAAGTGAAACGATGCTTACCAGCGGTCAAGGATTTAGAAGCATTGACTTGTTGGTTGTACCAATGCGCACCTTGATTCAATTCTTCCCCATCAATCAATAATTTTCCCGAACCTGTCCAAAATGACTGGAATTCATATGAATCCTCTTCTGGTATGATCAAATCGCCATCAAACTTGATCATAAAATCAGTCTTAGCAGAAATCAATTTGTTGGTTATAAAAGGGGTAGATCCAGATTTCAATGCAAGGTTACCATTTGGCTCAAGATTGGGAAATTTACCTTCGAAATAAGTATATTGGATATTCTCAAGTTTAGCACTTGGCTTATCAAAGGTTTCATACCACAAATTTCGGAATGCAATTGGACCATGATCTCCCTGAATAATGATGGGACCCATACTAGCCTCTTTTCCAAAAATCGAACCTCTAGTCATTCCAGAAACTTCAATATTTTCATGAATGATGATGTCGTTTAGAATGACCTTTTTGAAAACCGCATTTTGAATCTTCTTTCCCGCTGCATCAAAACGTGGTGCCTGAAAATCGATTTCTATGGTCTGCCATAAACCTGGCGCTCTACTCGCATTGAACCTTGGTGCAAAACCTTCATAACCCTCATTTCCCTTACCTCTTGCATCATCCCAACGCTCATAAATACCACCACAATCTCCAAATTTCAATTTTTTCTTTCCCCATGAGTCGAACAACTGAACCTCATAACGGCCTTGCAGATAAATGCCAGAATTAGCCCCCTTTGGCAGTAAAAAATCAAATTTCAAATGGATGTCTCCATGATTCAATTTAAACTTCAAATCATCTGTACGTTTGTATTTTCCATTTCTCAGGGTATTTACTAAAACTCCATTACCCATGGAAATTTGAAAAGAAGTATCCAAATACTTCGACTTCACCATTTGTTCAATGGTCCAATTAGAACTGGGCCGATCAAAAGCAGACAAGTCAGACAATCTAATGGTTTGTTGTGCCCAAATGGTCATGGGCAAACAGAGAAAAAACAAAATTTTTCTGAACATATTAAAATAGGTTTATCAATTATCGGACAATTTAGTGAGTTATTACTAGAAAAAAAATACTTGAATTTCATCGGCACAATTTAACGATAGGTATATTTTTTCCGTGTTTGTAAAGTAAAAAAGTAAATTGCAGTCCTATTGCTTAAAAAACATGAAAAACAATTCATTAAAATTCAGTCCTTTACTGATTCATTCCATTTTTTGGCTTTGCTTCATTGCGCTTCCATACTTAATGAGACCAAGCGATAACTCAGCCAGTTTGGAGGAAATTAAACGTCATGACCAGTGGACGATGTTTTTCATTATTTTCGCAGTTGCGAACATTCCGTTCTTTTATTTAAACACGGAAATTTTAATTAAAAAAGTATTCAAAAAACAAGGTCTAGCCATTTATTTAGTTTTGTTGCTTGTTAGCATAATTTTCATGCTTTGGCTGAATGAAGAAATTAGAGATTGGGTTTTTTCGGAATATGGATCACAAAGATCGGGAAGGAACAATGGATTCCGCCGCGGGCCGGTCATGGGCACCACCTTTCAACTTTTATTTATTGTCACCATAGGAATCACCTACCGCTTTTTTGCCGATAATTTGAAAGAAAAAGAGATCATCAAAGAAGCTGAGAATGAACATCTAAAATCAGAGTTGTCATTTTTAAGATCACAGATAAGTCCGCATTTCATGTTCAATGTGCTCAACAGCGTTGTGTCATTATCCAGAAGAAAACCTGAAATGGTAGAACCCGTAGTCATTAAGCTTTCTGAATTGATGCGATACATGATTTACGAAACCACTGATTCCAAGGTACCCTTGCAGAAAGAAGCCATTTATTTGGGAAGCTACATTGATTTACAAAAAATTCGATTTGGAAATGATATTGAGATCAATTTCGATATGGAAAACATTGAATCCAATTGTAGCATAGAACCCATGTTACTTATTCCATTTGTCGAAAATGCCTTCAAACATGGAGTGGGTATGGTAAAAGATCCAAGCATTGACATACATTTATCTTATCAAAAAAACACTTTGAAATTTACGGTAAAGAACAAAGCAAATCCAGCAAGTAAACTGGAAAAGAAAGATGAAAGTTCTGGTATTGGATTAGCCAATGTGAAAAGAAGGTTAGAACTTCTTCATCCAGAAAATTACGTATTAAACATTGAAGACAACAATGACACTTATTTGATTCATTTAGAAATAACTAATTGTTCTTATGGAAGCTGAAAATATAGAAGAAATCGTAGTTCAAAACACCACAAAGCTTTCATGCATCATTGTGGATGATGAGAGTTTGGCCTTGGATTTATTAGAGGACAATGTGGCCAAGGTTCCTTTTCTGAAATTGGAAGCCCGTTGTAGAAATGCCTTTGAGGCGCTGGAATATTTGCAAAATCAGCAAGTCGATTTAATTTTTCTTGACATACAAATGCCCGGGATTACTGGCGTCCAATTCTTAGAAGGTTTAACCCAGAAGCCCATGGTCATATTTGTAACAGCCTACCAACAATATGCCATTGAAGGATTTAATTTAGATGTAATTGATTACGTATTGAAACCCATCTCTTTTGAGCGTTTTTTGAAAGCTGCAAACAAAGCATTGGATTATTATAAAAGCAATTTAGAGCCTAAAATAGTTTACCCAGACCCCAATAAAATCGAATACATTTTCATACACGCAGATTATTCATTGATGAAAATTATGTTGGAAGATATTTTTTACATCGAGGGCCTAAAAGACTACATTAAAATACATGTTAGTACTCAAAAATACCCCATTGTTTGTCGGATGACCATGAAATCCATTGAAGAAAAATTGCCTTCTACTGAATTTTTACGCATACACAAATCATATATCGTATCTTTAAAGAAGGTAGAATCAATTCGGAACCAAAAAATAAAAATAGGGGAAAACCACATTCCTTTGAGTGATAATTACTCAGAACAATTTTATAAAACCATTGGATACCAAAAACAGTAAAATTTATTTTTGCTTGAATTTATTTTCACCAAAATGATAAGAAATTCCTAACCAAGCCCTCAACAACCCTGTTTGAACTTTGGTGTCGGTAAATGGAGAAATTTCAAAATTGATACCAAATTTGGGAATTTGTTCAAAAGGGAAAGCACGAACACCCAAACTTCCGTAGTAACCTTTTAATAAAGAGGAATTATTCAAAACATTGGACGCCCACCCAACATTTACACCCCCACCGAAATAATATAAAGCATGGCTACTTTTATGAAAAGTGATCATAGGCCCCATTTCTGTAGTAATGGCGGAAGTAGCTGAATTCATTTGAATTCTAGTTTCACCAAAAATCACATTGGTAGGATTTGAAGATATGGCTAATTGAGAATTAAAAGGATAATAACTCACATTTTGAGCGAAAAGGGAAGAGGAAATCAATAGAACCAATGAAAATCCCAAAACGTATTTTTGCATTCGATTGTTTATTTAAAGGTCGCAAGATAATCAATCCGAAGTGATTAATAAAATTTCAATCAGATAGCGCATCCTTTTATCCACCTTTCAATTCAATAAATTGATTAACTTTGAAATTGAGAAAATGATGATATGTCCATTTTAAAAAAATTAGCAGGAGAAACCTTATCTTATGGCTTTAGTACCATTTTAGGTCGTTCCCTCAATTTTTTATTGGTTTTTGTGCATACGCAAGCATTTTCGCCAGCTGAGTCCGGTATCAATGTTAAACTTTATGGATACATAGCTGTGGCGAACATTTTATATACCTATGGAATGGAAACCGCATTTTTCAGATTTGCCAAAGAAGCTCCCTTGAAGTATTACCGGCTTATTTTAAGCGCTATATTGGTAACTACCACTTTCTTTACCCTCTTACTTTTTGTCTTTGCTGATCCCTTGATCAGCGAATTAGGCTATCCAGGTAAAGGAATATTTTTACAGTGGATGGCTCTGATTTTAATGATTGATTCAATCACCGCCATACCCTTTGCCAAATTACGTCTTGAACATCAAACCCGAAAATTTGTTAAAGCAAAAATTAGTTCCATTCTGATTAATGTGGGCTTAAATCTGTTATTTTTAATGGTATTTAAACCCATTCATGAAGGACATTTAGGACAAGGATTACCAGAATTCATGAAGTCTCTTTACTCACCAGGTATTGGAGTAGGATATGTATTTCTTGCCAATTTAATTTCTAATTTAAGTTTGTTTTATTGGCTTAAATTAGAATTTTCTCAATACCGCTGGGAATGGGATTGGAAACTAATGAAATCACTCTGGTTGTATGCTTATCCATTGATGTTAATGAGCTTGGCCGCAATGTTCAACCTAATGTTTGATCGATTATTGCTGGAAGAACTTCTTCCTGTCAATTTCTACGCCAACCGAACAAGTCAGGATGCCTTGGGGATTTATGGAAATTGTTACAAACTTTCAGTTTTTATGAGTTTGGCGATACAAGCATTCAAGTATTCAGCAGAACCTTTTTTCTTAGGTAAAAAAACAGCAGAAAACTCGAAAGAAAATTTAGCTTTAATTACCCATTGGTTTGTTATTGTCTGCGCTTTTTTATGGATTGGCGTTTCTAGTAATTTATTTTGGATTAAAAAGCTTTTTCTGGGTAGGGCAATTTATTGGGAAGGCATAGAAATTGTGCCTATACTCTTATTAGCTAATCTATTTTTGGGCATTTATTACACCCAATCTGTTTGGTTCAAAGTAAAGGATAAAACTTACGTAGGAACCATTATTACGCTCATTGGATTATTGATCACCTTGGTTGGGAATGTGATCTTTATTCCCAAATTTGGATACATGGCTTGTGCATGGTCATTTTTAGCCTCCAGCATTGTCATGGCTGCCTTGTGTTACATTGGTGGACAAATGTATGATCCAGCACCTTATCAATGGAAGAAAGCCTTAAGCTATTTATTTTTAGGATTTGCGGCCATTCAATTAAAAAACTACCTACCTCAATGGGATATTCCATTATTATTTTCAGAAAACCTGGGTTTTTTGATCTTCTTTTTGATTATCCTTTGGAGTGAATTTAGCTTTAAAAATGGAAAACTAGCATTGCTTAAAAATTCGTAAAAAATGAAATCGGAAATAAAAACGCAGTACTTAACACTCCAACTGAAAATAACTCAGATGCTGAATATATTGCAAGAAAATGAGGGAACGATCAACGATTTAAAAAAACAAATTTTGAACTTAAACAATGAAGTCCAAAATAAAAATTCAGAACTAATTTCATCCAAAGAGAAAATAAAAGAATTGGAGAAAAGCATTAAAATATCAGATAAAATCACTAAAATTGTAGTTAATACAAATGATACAGCGGTCCCCACTGCTGAGTTGAAGAAAAAATTAGATAATTACATAGCAATTATAGATCAAAGTATTGAAATATTACGCAATAAATGAGCCAAAAACTTCCTTGTAATTTACTATTAGGAATTCAAGCCTTAGCTTTGAAAGTAAGTCCAGAAGAAGAATATTGTGTAAGAAGCGCGGCTAGTTTGGTAAATGAATTAGTTCGATACTATGAAAAAAAAACAAATAGTTCTGACCCTAACAAGGTGATGGCATTGGTCGCATTGGATTTAGCAATGTGTGGAGTTAAATTTGAAAATGAGATCAACTCATTAAATTCAAATGTTGACAAACAAAATAATGACCTGCTAGAATTAGTTAAATCCTATAATATCTAAACTCATCGTTTTCTTTTTCCAGTTTTGGCGACTAATGTACTTTAAACAATAATGTACTATGTCCATGATAACAATTATAATCTCCGTAATCGCATTAGCTGCAGGAGTATTTACAGGAAAGGTTATCTTTTCCAAAGTCAACAAAGATTTAGAATCTGAAGCACAGAAAAAAGCGGATGATATCTTAAAAAATGCTGCCATCACAGCTGAAAACATTAAAAAAGATCGAATGTTGGAAGCAAAAGAGAATTTTCTTCGCTTAAAAGCAGAATTTGAAGAAGACACTCAGACCAAAAAGGCTATTCTAATCGAAAATGAACAAAAATTAAGAGAGAAAGAAAGAATTTTAGCTTCTCAACAAGAGTCGCAACGCCAAGTAGATCAAGATTTAAATTCTCAAAAACAAAGTCTAGCCTCTAAGGAGGAAAATTACCGCAAAAAATCAGAAGATGTTGAGCGCAAGAAAGCAGAAGCTGAGGCGATGTTGGCTAATCAAATTAGCCAATTGGAACGCATCTCTAATTTGTCTGCCGATGAAGCAAGGGAACAATTAATGAATGCTCTGAAAGCAGAGGCTGAAAGCAAAGCGAGTTCAATCGTAAAAACGGCCATTGAAGAAGCTAAATTAACCGCAACCAAAGAAGCTAAAAAAGTGGTGATTGAAACCATTCAAAGAACCGCCGCTGAAAATGCCATTGAAAACTGTGTTTCTGTTTTCAACATTGAATCAGATGACGTAAAAGGTAAAATCATTGGTCGTGAAGGAAGAAATATTCGTGCATTAGAAGCTGCCACTGGAGTGGAATTTATTGTGGATGACACACCTGAGGCCATCATCATTTCAGGCTTTGATCCCGTAAGAAGGGAAATTGCTCGTTTATCTCTACACCGATTGGTTCAAGATGGACGTATTCACCCCGCAAGGATTGAAGAGGTTGTCAACAAAACCAAGAAAAATATCGAGGATGAAATCGTGGAGATAGGGGAAAAAACGGTGATCGATTTGGGCATTCATGGTCTTCATCCTGAACTAATCAAGATGATAGGAAGAATGCGTTT
>JBILRJ010000121.1:0-8432 GCA_044372695.1 Spirosomataceae bacterium | reverse complement strand
TTGACCGCTTAGCCCATACCTTATTAGATAATCAAAGTTCAGGATTTCAAAACATCATTTGTTCTGAATCTCCTCGGCAATTGGAGCGATTGGATGTAATTTTCAATGAAATAAATACCAGCATACAGTTTAAACCGCTATTAATTTCTTTGCGAGAAGGATTTATTGATGAAAATCAAAAAGTAGCCCTTTACCCTGATCATCAATTATTTGAAAGATTTCATCGGTTTAAAGAAAAAAATAAATTCTCCAAAAATAAAGCACTGACCCTAAAAGAGCTGAGAAGTTTGCAAGTTGGGGACTTTGTGACCCACGTAGATTATGGGATTGGTCGATTTGCAGGCCTAAATTTGATCGAAACAAGCAATGGAGAACAGGAGGTGATACGCCTGATTTATCGAGATGATGATGTATTATCGGTTTCTATTCATTCATTGCACAAAATTTCTAAATATTCCGGCAAAGATGGTGCACCCCCAAGCATGTCAAAATTGGGTTCGCTTGAATGGGAAAATAAAAAATCAAAAGTAAAAAAACAGGTTAAGGATATTGCCAAAGAGCTAATTGCCTTGTATGCCAAACGAAAATCAGCACCGGGATTTGCTTTTTCACAAGATACTTATCTGCAAGCAGAATTAGAATCTTCCTTCATTTACGAGGATACACCGGATCAAGCCAAAGCTACCGTTGATGTAAAAACAGACATGGAAAAACCTCATCCAATGGATCGATTGGTATGCGGTGATGTTGGGTTTGGTAAAACGGAAATCGCCATAAGAGCCGCATTTAAAGCAGTAGCTGATTCAAAACAGGTAGCGATTTTAGTACCCACCACCGTTTTGGCCATGCAACATTTCCGCACTTTTCACGATCGTTTGGCCTCTTTCCCTTGCAAGGTTGAATACATCAATCGGTTTAAATCAGATAAACAGATCAAAGAAACCCTTGCCCGAGTTGCTAGTGGAGTAACCGATATATTAATAGGTACACATCGACTCGTAAATAAAGATGTAACGTTCAAAAATCTAGGATTAATGATCATTGATGAAGAACAAAAATTTGGGGTAAAAGTAAAGGATCGCTTAAAGGAAATGCGGGTAAACGTGGACGTATTGACTTTGACAGCTACTCCTATACCGAGAACTCTGCATTTTTCCTTGATGGGCGCACGAGACCTTTCCATCATTGCTACACCACCTCCCAATCGCCAACCGGTTGAAACTAAATTGGTGGTTCTAAATGATGAAATTCTTCGAGATGGAGTACGGGAAGAACTAATGAGGGGCGGACAAGTGTTTGTGGTGCACAATCGGATTGGAGAGTTGGAAACGACGGCCAATCGAATCCTACGTTTGGTTCCTGATGCTAAAATTGGAATTGCTCATGGACAAATGGACGGAGACAAACTGGAAAAAGTCATGATGAACTTTATTGAGGGGCATTATGATGTGTTAGTGGCCACCAACATCATCGAATCTGGTTTGGATATTCCTAATGCGAATACCATTTTTATCATCAATGCCAACCATTTTGGCCTTTCAGATTTACACCAAATGCGAGGTCGTGTAGGCCGATCGAATAAAAAAGCTTATTGTTTTTTGGTAACGCCATCACTTTCCAATTTAACGAGCGATGCGAGAAAGCGCTTGAGTGCCCTGGAAGAATTTTCGGACTTGGGTGATGGCATAAAAGTTGCCATGCGCGATTTAGACATCCGTGGAGCGGGAAATTTATTAGGTGCAGAGCAAAGTGGATTTATCAATGATTTGGGATACGATATGTACCACAAAATTTTGGATGAAGCCGTACAAGAATTGAAAGAAAATGAATTCAGGTCACTGTTCGAAACCAATTTGAATCAAGTCGCGGAAACCCTAAAAGTAGATTGCCAAATTGAAACCGACTTAAGGATTCTCATTCCTGAAACCTATATACAAAGTATTTCAGAACGTTTGGCACTTTACACCAGACTAGACGAAATAGAAGAAGAAAATGGCTTAAATGAATTTATTCAGGAAATTCAAGACCGTTTTGGAGAAATGCCTTTGGAGGTAAAAGATTTAACAGAACTTGTTAGAATTCGTTGGAAAGCCCAAGTCCTTGGAATTGAGAAAATTCTTTTGAAGAGCAATATCTTGAAGTTGCATTTCGTTTCATCAGAAAATCATCCGAATTTGACGAATAATGTCATTACGAAAGTAATTGGCTTTGTGAATTCCAGAAAAAATCAATGCCAACTCAGGGAGAAGGCAGGGAAATTGATTTTACAAATTGAAAAAATTGATAGTATTAAAGAATTAAATACTATTTTAGTGGATATTTTGGGCTAATTTTGAGCAATTGTGTCAAATGCCTATCTTTGTTTGTTAGATTATAGATCGAAAAGAATACATAAATGATTGCTAAAATTAAATTGGGTTGCGTTATCATCGCAAGTTTATTCTTACTTACCTCTTGTCCGAGTGGCATGAAGAATAGTAAGCCAAGTAGTGTTAACATCGGTGGCAAATCGACTGCCACGGGCATCGCTTACAACCAGAAAGGTGGTTTTCAAGTTGACAAAAAATTCAGTGGACAATTAATCGGTCCAAATTTAGTTTTTATTGAAGGAGGCCGTTTTACCATGGGATCTTTGGAAGAGGATGTCCTTGGAATGCACGATAACATTGAGCGAACAGTTTCTGTACAATCTTTTTACATGGATGAAACCGAAATCGCCAACGTTCACTATTTGGAATATTTGTACGCCGTTCAGAAAGATTCCACACAAGATTTTTATGAATCTGCACTTCCTGATACAACGGTTTGGAAAAACGATTTAGCCTTCAACGACCCCTATGTAGAGCAATACTTAAGGTTCCCTGGCTTTCGTATGTATCCCGTAGTTGGTGTCTCTTGGAAACAATCCAATGATTTTTGTGCCTGGAGAACAGCGGTAGTTAACAAAGAGATGGCAGGAGGAGATAAACCCGTTAAATTAAGTAGATCAGAAGCTAAAAAAGCAGCTGCAACAGGGACAAGAACCAATACTCCAGCACGTCTTACGATAGAATCAGGAAGGATTTTACCTTCTTATCGTCTCGCCACAGAAGCTGAATGGGAATATGCTGCCAAAGCAATGATTGGTACACAACAAGAAGACGAAAACCAAGGAAATCAGCGGATTTATCCTTGGGATGGACCTTCTTTGCGTCAATCAACAGGTAAAGGCCAAGGCAGTATGTTGGCGAATTTCAAAAGAGGAAGAGGTGACTATGCAGGTATCGCAGGAAAATCCAATGATGGCGCTATCATTACAACGGAAGTTTATAAATATGCACCCAATGATTTTGGACTGTATCAAATGGCAGGAAATGTTAACGAATGGGTACTGGATTTGTATCGTCCATTGTCTTTTCAAGATTTCAATGACTTAAATCCTGTTCGTCGAAATGATGTCTTGGACAAACAGTCATCCTATGATAAGAAAAATAATAATTCACTGATCGATAATAAAGTTCGAGTGTACAAAGGAGGTTCATGGTCAGATGTCGCTTATTGGTTAGCACCAGGTACTCGTAGGTACTTAAATGAAGATTCTTCCACCGCCACTATCGGTTTCAGATGTGCCATGATTGCAGCAGGAACGAATAAGTAAATGATGAATTATGAGTTATGAAGTATGAAGTATGAATTATGAATTATGAAGTATGAAGTATGAATTATGAAGTATGAATTATGAAGTATGAATTATGAAGTATGAATTATGAAGTATGAATTATGAGTTATGAATTATGAGGTATGAATTTAAAATAACATATCATAACTCATAATTCATAACTCATAATTCATTTCAAGGCTGCTAAAGCCAGAAATGAGATTTTCCCAGCGCCAGCCTCCAACAATTTTTCTCCTGCAGCCAATAAAGTGGCGCCGGTTGTCAAAGTGTCATCAACAATTAAAACGTGCTTATTTAAAATCAAATGCGGGTTTTCTACTTCAAAAACAGATTCTAGAACTGCGAATCGATCTTGCCGATTTTGTTGAATCAAAGAATTCGAATAGATTGATTTCACCAAAATGTGATCATTGCATTCCTTTTTCAACAATTTTGCAATACCATTTGCAATACAAGATGCTTGATTATAGCCTCGCTCCCTTAATCGTTTTTTATGTAAAGGAATAGGAATTATCAAGTCGTAATCCTGTGCATCAGGAAATTTGGCTAATTCACTTCCACACCATGCACCTAAATATTCTCCCAACTCATACTCCCCTTTGTATTTAATTTGATGCATTAATTTTTGGACTCTCGCCCCCTCGGAAAAAATAAGAAAAGTGTGAACATCCTGATAATCAATTAATCCTCCAAATTTATTGGACAACCAATTCGGGCTAGTTAAGAACAATCCGGGCCTGGGAAGTGAAGAAATACACTTGATACAAATCTTTTTTTCCGCCAAAAGTAAAGGCTCTGCGCACGCTAAACACAATCTTGGGTAGATCAAATGTAAAAAGCTTGTAAACATTGATAAAAAACTTTTGTATTTAATTAAGATTCAGTAATTTTGCACCCCTAAATAAGAACCTAAAAACGAACAAGGTAAAAATTGTTGTCCAAGTTTTTGATTATTTAGTGAGAGTTAAAAATATTATTTAAAATCAACCTTTTAAAATGGCACGCGATTTAAAATTTACTAGAAACATCGGTATTGCTGCGCACATTGATGCGGGGAAAACCACCACCACGGAACGTATCCTATATTACGCTGGGGTTAGCCACAAAATCGGTGAGGTTCACGATGGAGCCGCAACAATGGACTGGATGGAGCAAGAGCAAGAGCGTGGAATCACGATCACATCAGCTGCAACCACTGTCGGTTGGAAATACCGTGATAACGACTATCATGTTAACATCATTGATACTCCAGGTCACGTAGACTTTACCGTAGAAGTAAACCGTTCATTACGTGTCTTAGATGGTCTTGTATTCTTGTTTTCTGCTGTTGATGGTGTAGAGCCACAATCAGAAACCAACTGGCGTTTGGCCGACAACTACAATGTGGCTCGTATCGGTTTCGTAAACAAAATGGATCGTTCGGGTGCTGATTTCTTAAACGTGTGCAAGCAAGTGAAAGAAATGTTAGGTAGCTATGCAGTACCACTTCAATTACCAATCGGTGCTGAGGAATCATTTGAAGGAGTGGTAGACTTGGTTAATTTCCGTGGTATAAAATGGAATGAAGCCGATAAAGGAATGACATTTACTGAGGTTCCTATTCCAGATGATATGTTGGAAGAGGCAACTGAATACCGTGAAAAATTATTAGAAGCTGTTGCTGAATTTGATGAATCTTTGATGGAGAAATACTTCGAAGATCCTAATTCAATCACAGAAGCTGAAATTTTAGCTGCCTTACGTGCTGCTACCATTTCCATGAAAATTGTTCCAATGCTTTGTGGTTCTTCTTTCAAAAACAAAGGCGTTCAAACGATGTTGGATTATGTAATGGCGATTTTACCTTCTCCAATGGACAAGGAAGGCGTTAAAGGAACAGATCCAAATACAGGAAATGAAATTTTAAGAAAGCCAAGTGAGTCTGAGCCATTTGCGGCCCTTGCATTCAAAATTGCAACGGATCCTTACGTAGGCCGTTTGTGCTTTATTCGTGCCTATTCAGGTGGATTAGATGCAGGTTCATATGTTTTGAACAACCGTTCTGGAAATAAAGAGCGTATTTCTCGTATCTTCCAAATGCACGCAAATAAACAAAACTCCATTGAGCGCTTAGGTGCTGGAGATATTGGTGCGGTAGTTGGTTTCAAGGACATCAAAACGGGTGATACCTTATCCGATGAGAAAAACCCAATCATCCTTGAGGCAATGGACTTCCCAGAACCAGTAATTGGATATGCGATTGAGCCTAAGAAAACAGCAGATGCTGATAACTTCTCGAAAGCAATTACCAAGTTGATCGAAGAAGATCCAACGTTACAAGTTGAATCTAACGAAGAAACTGGTCAAACGATTATCAAAGGAATGGGTGAACTTCACCTTGAAATTATCATCGACCGTATGCGTCGTGAGTTCAAAGTAGAAGTTAACCAAGGTGCTCCACAAGTAGCATACAAAGAGTCTTTAACTAAAACGACAGAACACCGTGAGGTTTACAAGAAACAATCAGGTGGTCGTGGTAAGTTTGCTGATATCGTATTTGAAATCGGACCAAGAGATGATGACAAACCAGGTTTGGAATTTGTAAACAACATTGTAGGTGGTGTTATTCCTCGTGAATTTATCCCAGCTGTTCAAAAAGGATTCGAAGAAGCGATGAAGACAGGTGCTTTGGCTGGTTATCCAATGGATTCCATGAAAGTTCGTTTATTCCACGGTTCTTACCATGATGTCGATTCAGATTCATTGTCATTTGAATTAGCAGCCCGTATGGGTTACAAAGATGCTGCGAAAAGCGCTGGAGCAAAATTAATGGAGCCGATCATGGCCGTTGATGTTGTTACTCCTGACGAATATACAGGACCTATCACAGGTGACTTAAACCGTCGTCGTGGTATCATGAAAGGCATGGATTCTCGTCAAGGTGCAGTTATCTTGAAAGCTGATGTGCCTTTATCTGAATTATTTGGTTACGTAACTGATTTACGTACCATGTCATCAGGTCGTGCTACTGCATCTTTGACTTTCTCACACTACGAATTTGTTCCGCAAAGTCTTGCAGAAGAAGTAGTGAAAAAAGCGAAAGGATTGTAATCGAATATTTTGAATGTTCCAAAAGGCCTCTAAGAAATTAGAGGCCTTTTTTTATGATCATTTCTAGCATTCCATCCATCCGCTCAATGGACTACCTTATCCGCAAGAAAGCTCTTTGAAAGAAAAATAATCAATTTGTCAATAATTGCTTTTAAATTTGGCATTCAGAATTTTCCTGAAAAAAACACACGCTATACAATGACGAAAATTATTGAAACCATCAATATCTCTAAACGCTACGTGATGGGTGAAGAAGTAATTGATGCCTTGAAAGACATCAATATCTCCGTAAACAAAGGTGAATATGTGGCCTTCATGGGGCCCTCAGGTTCCGGAAAATCCACATTGATGAACATCGTTGGATGCCTCGATACTCCAAGCACAGGAAAATACATCTTGAATAATCAGGACGTAAGCGAAATGTCAGAAAACGAATTAGCTGCGGTAAGAAATAAAGAAATTGGTTTCGTCTTTCAAACGTTCAACTTATTACCAAGGCAATCTTCCTTGGACAATGTAGCACTACCTCTTATCTATGCTGGTTATTCGAAAAAAGATCGAATCGAAAAAGCCATGGAAACGCTAAAAGGTGTTGGTTTAGAAAACCGAGCATTACATAAACCCAACGAACTTTCCGGTGGACAAAGACAAAGAGTTGCCGTGGCTAGAGCTTTGGTCAACGATCCATCCATCTTATTAGCCGATGAACCAACCGGTAATTTGGACTCAAAAACATCTTATGAAATCATGGATCTTTTTGACCAATTACACAAAAAAGGAAACACCATCGTGATGGTAACCCACGAAGATGATATCGCTCAGTATGCTCATCGAATTATTCGACTAAGAGATGGGCTAATCGAGTCTGATACAATCAATAAAAACGTAAGAAAAGTTGAAAAAATCTAATAGATACGAACAGGCCTTTTTATTTTTAAAAAATATTTTTTATCTTTGCAACCCGAATCAGTTTACTTATGTACAAATGGACCGCTAAGTGCTGATAATCACCAAAGTTGTACAAACAAAAATTATTAAAATGAGTGATTTAATTAAATTCGTAGAATCAGAAAATGCCGCTCTTAGAGCTCAGCGTCCTGAATTCGCAGCTGGAGACACCATCAATGTTCACGTTAAGATTCGTGAAGGAAATAAAGAGCGTATCCAGGTTTTCCAAGGATTAGTTATCCAACGTAAAAACTCTGGAGCTGGTGAAACATTCACAGTTCGTAAAATCTCTAATGGTATTGGTGTTGAGCGTATCTTCCCAATCTTATCGCCAAACATCGACAAAATCGAAGTTTTACGCCGTGGTAAAGTACGTAGAGCACGTTTATTCTACATGAGAGGCAAGCAAGGTAAAGCTGCTCGTGTGAAAGAAAAGAAAAAATAGGTTTGAAATTTATTTGATAAAAAAGGCCAGCTCGAAAGAGTTGGCTTTTTTGTTGTTGAAAATTAGAAGAGAGGTAAAAAGATGTATGATGTAAGATGTAAGAGAGATGTAAGAGAGATGCAAAATTCTTCATACATCATACTTCATACATACATCTTACATCATACATCATACATCAATTCTTCTCTTCTCAAGGATTCGGGACTAGCCAATTTGACCCATCCTCGTAGAATTCATTTTTCCAAATAGGTACTTCTTTTTTCAACTCATCAATCAACCACTGACAAGAAG
>JBILRJ010000006.1:0-29701 GCA_044372695.1 Spirosomataceae bacterium | reverse complement strand
GGGTCAAAGAAAATAGCCGTAAGCGGAGTGAAAATCGGTCAGTCAGCGCTAGCTGACTGATTCGTCTTGGATTAAGCAAAAGAAAAAAGTTTTTTTGTTTCTTTTTTTTCAAAAAAAGAAATACCATAGAAAAAGAATTAGCCCGTAAATTGCATTTTTGTAAAAGAAATAGGGAAATAATAAATTCAAATTCGCTTTTAAACATACGTTAAAAACTGACCATAATGATAATTTCAACTCTTAATTCGCATTAATAGGTAATAGGTAAGAGGGTGATAAATCTATCGAATATTCAGTAAAAGCACTAAGTCGTAATACTTAGTTGAAAAATTATGCGGAGAATAAAACCTCTAATCTCCGCATAATTTGCGGAGATTAATTCCTATATTTACCGCAAATACTATTGAAATTCATGGCGACTTATATACACCAGCAGAATGAATGGCCCAATTTCCATTGGAACGACATGGAAATCATTGCCATACTTGGTGAAGTAAGTGTGCTTCAAGGCAAGTTGCTTGGCAAAATCGAATTGCTTGGTTTTGAGTTAAAAAACGAAGCCAACTTAGAAAATATATTCTTAGATGTTATCAGGACATCCGAAATTGAAGGTGAAATACTCAATCCCATTTCCGTAAGGTCTTCCATAGCCAACCGACTTGGTTTATCATTTGGAGGAATAGAAAAAACAGACCGTTTAGTGGAGGGGATCGTTGACTTAATGTTTGATGCCACCCAAAATGAAAACAAAACATTAACGGAAGATCGTCTTTTCAGGTGGCATTCTTCCTTGTTTTCTTTCGGAGGGAGTAACATGTACAAGATGGAAATAGGTCAATGGAGAACGGGCGGCATGCAAGTTGTTTCTGGCGCAATGGGTAGAGAAAAAGTTCATTTTGAGGCTCCAAAAGCGGAAAGATTATCCATTGAAATGAAACAATTCATCCAATGGTTCAATGCGGATAATGGTATAAATTCGCTGATCAAAGCAGCCATCGCGCACATTTGGTTCATCACCATTCATCCATTTGATGATGGAAATGGCCGAATAGCAAGAGCCATCACAGATTTACAATTATCAAAAGCAGATGGTGTCAATCAGCGCTTTTATAGTATGTCGTCCGAAATAAATCGACAAAAGAAAGCTTATTATGCAATTTTAGAAAAAACACAAAAGAACACTTTAGACATTACTCAATGGTTAGACTGGTTTTTAAATTGTCTCAAAAACAGCATTATCTCGTCTCATTTAATTATTGACAAAGTAATTTGGAAGCATCAATTTTGGGCTAAAAATGCTCATTTAACATTTAACCACCGTCAAACGAAAGTGATAAATATGTTGATGGATCATTTTGAAGGAAATCTAACAAGTAGCAAATGGGCTAAAATAAGTAAAACTTCAGCGGATACGGCGCTAAGAGATATCACTGATTTGATTCAAAAAGGCATTTTGTCCAAATCCAAATCAAGTGGTCGTAGCACCAATTATACCCTTATAAAAGAACCCTAATGATTTAAAATACGATAATGATGTACATACCAAATTCAGACCATTTACCAACCAATAAATTATCAGCCATTTTTAATAGCACCACCGCAAGCTATAAATTTTATTGGTTTTTAAGCATTTTGAATTTTGTTGAAAAAGGCAAAGTAATTATTCCAAAAGACGATTTGTTTAAAGAAATGGCCGCAAATGCCTGGTATCCAGCCACCTATTACAATTTGTCATTTGGAGCACAAGATAAATTGGCTGAGGCTTTGGTAAATATCAAAAACAGCCACCAACTAAGTTCCAATTTTGATACATTGAAACTTAAAGTATTTTTATCTTCCCAAACACGATTTGAAATCACTTTCCGCTTTTTGGATAAATACGTACCCTATAAATTTTTGACTCCTTGGTACCCTAAAATAGAAAATCAAAAAGAAATAGAAATCCTAAGCCAAGGCTTTGAAAACAGAGCGCCTTATGCCCTATTTAAAAACCACATTGAAATAAATCCTGATTGGGTGAATTACCTCACGCAAAATAATAAAATTTTAAAAGAATACTGCTATTGGAACTTGAGTGCCTTTTTACAAGTCAGAAACCCCAATACTCCCAATATTGCTTCTAAATTGATTCCTGAGCTAATCCGAAATAATTTAACCAAGCAAAGAGAAGAGTTTTGGAAACCAACTTTTGAGGAAATCGGGTTTGTTCCTTGTATATATACCAAAGAGAAATTAACGCTTGAGGCAAACAACTTCGCCTTAGACCATTTTGTCCCTTACTCCTTCGTAGCGCATGATTTAGTTTGGAATCTCATCCCAACGGAAAAAATATTCAATTGCTCAAAAAGCAATAAACTACCGAACATAGAAACACATTTTGACGAATTCTGTTATTTACAAAAAACAGCCTTTGACATTTATCAAAAGAAAAATCCCAAAGGCAAATTTCTAGAGGAATATATCCACATCTTCCATAAAAGCCAATTTGACCCCAAGAAATTAAAAGAAACCATTGAACCTTTATTGATGATTGCTAGAAATAATGGGTTTGGGATAATGTAATATCTGATTGAAATTTATATAATTATTAAAAGGTTCTGAAATTTCGTTCCTCGGCCTTCGGCTCAGGCATCGGATCAATAGCATATAAATAGAGACAAAATAGAAAAATTTAGCCATCGCCAATAAAATCCATGAGCTTTTAGAAAATAGAGGTTTGAAAGCGGTTGCTTTAGCGCGAATGTTGGACAAAAAAGCATCTGAAATTTCCAAATGGCTTACGGGGACACATACCTTTATAACCAAAACAATTGCTAAAATCGAAGTCGCATTAGGTGAAGACATTATTCATGTTGAATCAAAAATAAAATTTGTTCGTGTAAAGAAAAATACATTGAGGTAATAAGTAATAGGTAAAAGATGGCTGAGGTAAGAGCTAGTTACCTTCCCATTTTCTCTCTTCTTCCCGTTTTCTCTCTTAACTAATAACTAATCCAATAAACTTATAAATTAACATCATTTCCATTCAGTACATTTACAACTTTTGAATATTTCATTACATTTGAAATCAATTCAACCCAATCACTAATGAAAGTAAAATCGAAAATAAGGCCAATTTTAGGTTATTTTGCCCTTTTCAAATTGATAGATTCAATCATGACGCTTAATTATAGCGATTTGTCTTATCATTCCAATCAAAAAAATATACCACCATTATTCTTACATTCTTGCTAATTCTAGGCTTAAAGCTGTGGGACTACTTACACAAAGAATAGGTTTATCATTTGCATTATTTAAAAATTAACTTAAAAATAACTTTATCATTTTGAAATTAACTTATAAGTGAATAATTTTGCACGCATAAAACCAATAACTCAATACAGAAAAGTCAGTTACTACTCTGTAAGCATGAATGATAGTGAAATATCATTGTTTGAAGAGTTTGTTGTTTTTCATGGAAAACAAAACAGAGAAAAGTTACAGCATGTCTTATCATGGATTCAAACGATTGGTGATAAATATGGTGCACAAAATCATTTATTTAGATCAGAAGCTTTTATTTCAGATACAGCCGCATTACCACCCAATGGAAAAGACAGAAAACCATGTTTTACTGAATCAGGCGAAGCAAAAGCAAACAATCTACGATTATATTGCTTGAGAGCAAATGAACACGTAGTATTCTTATTTAATGGTGACTTAAAAACAGCTAATAAGGCGCAAAAGTGTCCAAACGTAAAAGAGCATTTTGTTTTAGCTAATCAATTAACAAAAGTCATTGATGAAGCATTTAAAGAAGGTGAAATTCAATGGAATGATGATTTAACTTTATTAATTTATTCAGACGACTTAAAACTATATCTATAAATGGAATTCCCGCAACAAAATATCATAAATAGTTGGTTAGAAGAAAACGGTGATCCCGCTGTAACTAAACTGGTTGAAAAAAATTTGGCCATCGCCAATAAAATACATGAGCTGTTAGAAAAAAGAGGTTTAAAAGCTGTTGATTTAGCGCGTATGTTGGACAAAAAAGCATCTGAAATTTCAAAATGGCTCACTGGAACGCATACCTTTACAACGAAAACAATAGCTAAAATTGAAGTCGCATTAGGTGAAGACATTATTCATGTTGAACCACAAATAAAATTTGCACAAGGGTAAGAATACAGTCTCTAAAAAGCACGTAAATAGAAATCTGAAGCTCCCCTACTCCTCCGAAGCCTCCTTGAACTTTTCTTTCATCGTAGGATTGCCATGGGTTAGTTTCTTGATCGTTAATCCATCCGTTTTATCATTTGCTAAGCGGAGGTTGTTTTCAGAACTAATGAGGGCGTCACGCGTTTTTTCTAAGTCCTTGATCGCTTTATTGATATTATCAATCGCCTCCAAGAATTTCTTTTGTGCCAAACTGTAATTGTAGGCTACCCCATCTTTAAACTCTTGAATCTTCTTTTCAAAATTCGTGATGTCAATGTTTTGATTTTTGATCATCGACAGCTCAGCTTTGTACTTCAATGAGTCTAAACCTGCTTTGCGTAAAATGGAAATGATCTGAATGAAAAACTGTGGTCGGATGACCAACATGTTTGGATATTTATGAGAAACATCTACTATGCCTGAGTTGTAAAAATCATTTTCCTTTTCCAAAAGGGAAACCAAAATGGCATATTCGCATTGCTTCTCTTTTCTGTCTTTATCTAATTTATCAAAGAAATCTTCGTTTCGCTTCTTCGTGGCCGTCTCATCTCCTTCATTTTTCATCTCAAACATGATCGACAAAATTTCGTTGCCTTGATCATCCAACTCCCGATAAATGAAATCGCCTTTCGTGCCGGTTTTCGCATCATTGTCTTTCTCAAAACTAGCTCTTGGAAAAGCCATGTTATGCACCAAATCAAACTGCGTTTTGCAATGTTGTTCCAAGGTTTCCCCAATCAACTTGGTGGACAATTTCAGCTTCATGTCCTTGTGCAATTGAATCTCCTCTTCCTTGAACTTGATGATTTCATCTTTAAGCCTTAAATCAGCATTGTGTTGCTCTTTTAAGGAAAGAACGGCCAATTGCTTTTCCGATTCAACTTTCAACAAATCCATCTTCAATTGATTACGCTCATCTTGAATTTGTTGCACTGCCGTTTTAACTGAAAGATCCTTTTGCAAGTCGGCATTTTTTATGCTTGCTTGCATTTCAACAATTTTCAACTCTTTTTCCGCCAATTTTTGAGCTAAATCTGCAGCTGCATGAGATTTCAATTGGGCTACTTCCTGATCTTTTTTGGAAATATATTCTTGTAATTTGCCACGTAGATTTGCCTCCACTAATTGCACAGCACTCTCCTTTTCGCGTTCCGCAATCTGCAAACGATTCTGTATCTCTTCTTCAAATTGATGATCTCGTATTTGCTTAACAATATCAGCAAAACCTGACTCATCAATTTTAAACGCCTTATTACAATGTGGACAAATTATTTCTTGCATGATGTTTACTATTCCCTTTTACCTCTTACCTAAGTCAACCGCAAGGGGCGACTCTACTTTTACCTATTACCTATTACCTAAGTCAACCGCAAGGGTCGACTCTACTTTTACCTATTACCTAAGTCAACCGCAAGGGTCGACTCTACTCTTACCTATTTCTCCCTCGCCTTATTAATCCCTTTCAAAATAATAAACAAAGCAAATGCCACAATCAAAAAAGAAATGAACGTGGATAAAAAATTACCGTATTTGATGGCCGTTCCTGGAATAACCAGTTTATTCATGTCTGTCAAATGCGCTGCATTCAACACAGGAGTTAAGATAGCTGGAGTAATGATGTCATTCACCAAAGAATTGACAATCTTGCTAAACTCGCTACCTATCACCACTCCGACAGCCAAATCAATGACGCTGCCTTTCATGGCAAATGTTTTGAATTCTTCTAATAATCCCATGATTTTAGGTAATAGGTAATAGGTAAAAGGTAATAGGTAATAGGTAATAGGTGTGTTAGTTAATAGGGAAAATACTCTTCTCTCTTCTCTCTTCTCTCTTCTCTCTTCTCTCTTCTCTCTTCTCTCTCCTCTCTTCTCTCTTCTCTCTTCTCTCTTCTCTCTTCTCTTCTACCCCCTGATAACTAACACCTACCAACTAATTAAAATAAAACTCCTTAATCGCATAAAGTGGTTTGTCTCCAGCATTTGGATTAGCCACAAACACAAAATACAAATCATTCACTCCCGTTACGCTCAATGGCATATCGAATTGCTTGGAAGCATTAATCTCGATAGATCCTGCCAATGGGCCAGTTGGACTTCCTGTGTGCAACTCTAATTTACCACCAGCTGTTGTTCCTTCTAAATAAGCGGCAAAGATTTTCACTGATTTAATTCCTGTTAAATCAATGCTCGAAAATTGCGCATAACCTTTGTCTCCAGTCGCAATCAATAACTCACCCATTCCATCTACTTTCATTTTCATTGCCTTGGATGAATTGTCGTAATTAATCGCTGCTACGTGTGCATCTCTCAATGTAACGACTTTCGTGCCTGTTGCAGGAGCAATTGAACCGTTTCCTTTGTCGGTGTAAGTCGCTGCAAAAATAAATGTTCCTGGCTTACCTTTATCAGAGGTTACGTACTCCCCTTTGATGGGCTTAGAGGCTTTTTTAGCATCCCCCAAACTCAAAATGTATTGCACAATCTCCTTCGCGTCTGAATTAGTAATTTGCGGGTGCGCCGCCATTACTTGCTCTCCCCAAACTCCGCCACCACCGTTAATGATTTTCTTCGACAACATATCAACATTTTGTGCAGATGCTTTGTACTTTTTGCTTACGTCAATCCAAGAAGGTCCAATGGATTTCTTTTCTTTGGCGTGACAAGTCTTGCAATCCGACAAATCCATCAAACGCTTGCCTGAAGAGAAAGAGGTATTGGCTTGATGGCCTTGAGCAATCACCGTTTTATCATATCCTTGCAAGTAATCGATGCTTAATAAGACATCCTCTGCTGGAATTTTATTGGCTTTGCTGGAACCATCTTCTTTATCATTTACCGTTACTTCATATTTAACCGGTTTGTCATTCCAATAGAAGGATTTATTCCCTTCAATGGCTACTTCAATGTTAGGAATTTCATTTCCCACCACAAAATCAAGCGAGGATGAACCCACATTTCCTTTAGCATCTTTCACTTTTAACACTGCTTTGTACTTACCTGGTTTTGTATAAGTAAAGCTTGGATTCGCCGCAGTGGAAGTTTGACCATTTCCAAAATTCCATTGGTAAGTGATTTTATCTCCATCGTAATCCACTGTTCCTTCAGAAGAGAATTTAACTTTCAATGGAGCAGCTCCCACTTTTTTGTCAGCTTTCACCGATACTTTTGGAATTCTATTTCCAGCATTATATTCCAATTTATACAATACCGCCTCCTCGTTTTGCGCAAACCAGTTAGGTCCGTATTCTAAACCATATAAAGCTCCATCTTTGTGAAACTCCATATCCACAGGATGAGAAAAATTCATATTGGGTAAAAATCTTTCCATTTGCACAAAATCACCTTTGTCGTTCATGGATACCGTGTAAATGATATCTCTTGCCCAATCATAAGCAAATAATTTGCCATCATAGTAAGATGGAAATTTCACTGATGAATTTTTCGCATAATCTTCGCTGTAATAGACCGGACCAGCCATGGCGTTTCTTGAACCTTTGCTAATCACAGGACCAAATTCTGGCGAATCTACATAAGGGTAATAAATAAAGGCTTTCTGTGCTTTTGGCAAATGGGAAAAACCAGTATTATGTGGTGAATCATTGATAGGAGCCATAACATCAAATTTTGCCCAAGTGGAATCTTTGGCAAAATCCCTTTGGTTATAGGCTCTATTATCAGCCACAAACAATGGCCATCCAAAATATCCTGCTTGACGCGCTTGGTTCACTTCATCATGCCCTCTTGGTCCATATTTTTCACTTGCCTCTCCTGCATCTGGACCCACCTCACCCCAATACAAAAATCCTGTTCTTTGATCCACCGAAATACGGTAAGGATTACGGTTACCCATCACATAAATTTCTTGTTTGGCATGGTAAACTTTGTTAGGATAAAGGTTATCCGTAGGAATCGTATAGGTACCATCGTCTTGTGGTTTGATACGTAAAATCTTTCCTCTTAAATCATTGGTATTTGAGCTTGTCGCTCTAGCATCCCAACCTGAACGGCCAGATCTGTTATCAGATGGAGAAAAACCATTCGAATCAAATGGATTCGTATCGTCACCCGTCGATAAATACAAATTACCTGCCTTGTCCCAAGCGATAGATCCACCTGTATGGCAACAACCCGTTCTTTTTACAGGAACGCGCAAAAGTACTTTTTCTGAACTCATTACCAAGGTATCTTTTACATCATCGTACACAAAACGTGATAAATGCTGTGCTGTGTCTGCTTGACCTGTTTGAGGCGAATAGAATAAATAAATCCACTTATTTTTATTGTAATTCGGGTCAATATTCACTCCCATTAAACCATATTCATGCTTAGAATACACGTTTAAATCTGCTACTATTTTAGTTTTTCCTTTCTTTGGATCATACATTTTCAAAAGACCTTTTCTTTCTCCAAAGAAAATTTTACCTCCTTCAGTAACTGCTAACTCCGTAGGCTCATCCAAACCTTTGTCTAAAATCGTTTTCGTAAACCGATTATCTTCTGGCAATACGCCCGTTCTTAATTTCTTATTATAATTGATATCACCTCCAGAGGAAACCCATTGCAAACCTCCCCAAATGTGATCCAAGACCAAAGCCTCTGAAAATGTTTCATCAGTGTGTCCCCAGTTGGTATAAAATGAACGGCCACCATCATATTCATGGTACCAAGCCATCGGGTGGAAATCCCCCATTTTACCTTCTTTATACGTTTTTTCATCTACGGTTACCAAAACTTTCACATCCTTATTGAAGTTTTTGATGTCATAAAACTCATCTTTTCGATCAAAAGATTCTGGCATATGTGCCGTAGAAATATGTGATTTATCCAACACATGCATTTTACCTACTTGTACATTCGGACGACCTGGATGCGAAGCAAATTGCCCCCCAGCCAACTTCGTGTACCAAGGCCAATCATATTCCGTGTCTGTCGCCGCATGAACACCTAAATAACCTCCACCCGCTTGAATAAAGCGCTCGAAAGCATTTTGTTGGGCATCGTTTAAGACATTACCTGTCGTGCTTAAAAATACCACTGCGCGGTATTTCTTTAAATTATTTTCAGTAAAAACAGCTGCATTTTCTGTGGTATCTACTTGAAATCCTTTTTCCGTAGCCAATTTCAAGAATGCGGCTTTCCCAGCTTTGATGGAAGAATGGCGAAACCCTTTGGTAGAAGAAAAAACCAATACTTTTTTACCTTTTAATACTTGAGCATTTTGTGCGCTGGCACTTTGCAGGGTGAATAGAATCAAACAAAGACTTGTAACGATTCGGGTGATTCCGAAGTACATGGATTTCATAAAAATGAGTTTAGATAAATACTAGCTAGCAAATTAAGACTAAAACAGAAATTTTCGATTATTTTTATGAAAAATATTTATATCTCATGAAGAAACTCTTAACAATCTGCTTTTCCATCTGTTTGATATGGAACTTAAATGCACAATCTTGTTGCTTTGTACAAAAAGATGAAATGCAATTATTGGCTAAGAACAAGGCTTTCCAAAAATCACATGCATTGCCAAAACCGTATCGACACGTCAGTAAAGTAGGCGCTCAAATGATTGAATTTGCTACGCCAGACGGACAAAAAGCCAATGCTTTTTTCATCAAAGCAGCTCAGCCAACAGATTATACTTTATTTGTTTTTCAAGAATGGTGGGGATTGAATGATCACATCAAAAGAGAAGCAGAACATTTCTACTCGACCTTGGGTAACGTCAACGTAATGGCCATTGACATGTACGATGGTAAAGTAGCGACCACGCGCGAAGAAGCAGGAAAATACATGTCGGGAGCAAATCCAGCCCGATTGGAATCCATCATCCGTGGAGCGATTGCTCAAGCAGGTCCAAAAGCGAAAATTGCTACTGTAGGGTGGTGTTTTGGAGGGGCTTTATCACTTAAAGCGTCCATATTAGCCGAAAAACAAGCGGTTGCTTGCGTGATGTATTATGGAATGCCTATCCGTGACGTAGAGCAATTAAAAGGTTTAAATACGGATGTATTAGGACTTTTTGCAGGAAAAGAACAATGGATCAACCCAAAAGTAGTAGCTGAATTTGAAGCGAGTATGAAAGCCGCTGGCAAAAAAGTCACCGCTAAAATTTTTGATGCGGAACACGCTTTTGCTAATCCATCCAATCCCAACTTCGATAAAAAAGCAACCGAAGAGGCTTGGAATTTAGCGATTGGGTATTTTAAGGAGAGGCTGAAATAATTATGAATTATGAGTTATGAATTATGAGAATATCCATCCATAATTCATAACTCATAATTCATAACTAATTCGGCTTCCCTATACCCACTCGAAATAGCACCATCCAAATAGCCATTCCATCGAGTAGCCGTTTCTGTACCCGCAAAATGTAGGTGCATGAAAGGTGTTCTAAGATACTGACCAAACTGTGTCATTGTGTTTGGAGCCATTAAACCTGTGTAGCAACCACGCGAATATTCCTCCTCGGTCCAGCATTTATCTGTGTATTCCAAAGGATTTGCTGCTTTTTCGCCAAATACATTTACCAAACGATCCAAAACGAGTTTTTCTCGTTCTTTTGGATCCATATCAATGAAATTTCGAGCATCATTTCCCTCCACAAAAACCAACATCACTCCCTTGTCGGTATCGCTATGACCCACATCAAAAGTGACTTTGACGGGAAATTCATCGCTCACAATTTGACCGCTTAATCCTAATTCTCGCCAAAATGGAGTTGGATAAATGCAATAGCATTTCATTGCGGCACCCATGGGCATTCGTTGATACAGTTGCGCTTTTTGTTGGGGCAAAATAGGATCAAATTGGATTTGATTTAATAAAACAGGAGCCAAGGCTAAAATGCACTTGTTGGCTTCTATTCTCAAATGATCCGTTTCAGCAATCAAGCCTTTTTCGTGTTGAGTTATTTTTCTCAATGCTTGATTAAAATGGATATTCCCCATCATCGGTTCAGCAATCTTTTTTGCTAGTCCCTGCATGCCGCCTTTTAAAATGGTTTGTTGTGCCCCATTTTTGATGGAAATCAAGGTGTCCATGTTGTCGCCCGATTGGAAATAAAACAAGGCAAATAGCAGGGATATTTCGGAAGCCTCCGCCGCAAAAACGGTTTGAATACCAATTTCAAACAAATGTCGAGCCTTTTTTGTCCAAATATTTTTGTCCATCCAAGTGGCCAAAGTCATCGAGTCTAATTCTTTGGCTTTGGGATGATCCCAAGGATTTTCCAAAGGAATTCCTTTGGACAGTTTATTCATTTTTTCAATCGCTATGCCCAAATCAACCAAAGAAATGGGATCTATTTTGGGAATAACACCAGAATAGGAGGAAATTTTCTCGCCAAACTTGAGTAAATTTTTGCCTGAATCATAGGTTTCATACGATTCCGTATCTGTCTCCCGAATCCACTCCCACAATAAATGTTGCGTTGGCCCTGCCCACTTGGCTCCTAAATCCACCGTTACTCCACAATCCAAAGTTTCTGTCAAGGTCCTGCCCCCGATACGATCACGGGCTTCGATCAACACAAAATCTTTATTAGCGGCTTTTAATTTTTTGGCAGCGGCAATGCCCGCAAATCCCGCCCCGACAATCAATACATCTGTTTGAATGGTTTTCATATCTTTGCTTTGCTATTTTGCCAATTCCAATACAAGCGGTATAGAATGGAAGTCTTTTTATGGTGTAATGAAGCAAATTGTTGCTTTAGTTGTTGTAAAAAATCGATACTTAAGGAAAGGCTTTTTTGACTCAGAGCTTCCAATTGATCTAGGTCAAATGCTTGTGCTATTTGCTGATCTTCTTCCACCCATTCTGCTTCTTTTGACCTTTGAAAAATTGCGATTTCATCATGAATGGCTTGGTAATTCATTAATGCTTTTCGGTGCAATTCTTCCCATTGCCACCAATAGGATGCGTCTTTTTGAGTACTACAAGGAATAAAATTTTCTTCATTTAAGATTGTTGTTCCAAAATAGAAAGGTTTAAATATGCTCAAACAAGGTGCAGCACTCCCCGTCAACCATACCGTTGAACGAGCATTTTCCCGCAGTTCAGCCACCATGCTTCCCGTTGTTTGAGAAGGGGTTAATAATCCTTGCGCATGTAAGCAAATACTTCCCATATCACCATCAGAGGGGATAAAATTGGAGGCTTTTTTGTGACTACGCAAAATAGACATGGCATCTTTTATTCTGAATTTAATAGGGCTATTTGTTAATACCCCTTTATTATCGCACTGAAATTTACGCTGAGTACCTTTGCCCAAAAATGACATGATAGGTTCTGAAAAAGCTTTTTGAAAATTGAAATTTTCAGTTCGAGAAGCCCATTTTTTTTGATAAGCAAATTCCTTTGCATCTGGATGGATTTTATCGAAATCAGTGCCCAGGGTTAAAATATTAGAAATTGATGCGTAAGAATCAACTCTTTTTTGAACCCAAAAATGACCTGCCGTTTCCAGAATATAGGCATCTGAAGGATCTGCAATCAAAAAACTATTGCTGTAAAACATGCCTTTATCTTGATAACCTCCGCAGGCGTCTTGTCCGTAATTGGCTAATAAAAAACGAATGAGCTGAACAGCTTCCAAAGCTGTCCGAGATTGCTCCAAGGCCAAACGAAGCATATCCATTCCGGTTAGTCCTTGATTGGTTTTAGCTAACTTCATTTTGGTAAAAACCGCTTCATTTCCTATGGCTACGCCAAATTCATTGGTACCCATTTCGGCACCCCACATTTGAAAAGGCTTGGAAAGAATGACTTCAAAGCATTCTTCTGGACAAGCTATCTCAATAAAAGTTGTTTGAACTGTTTTATTGAAGCGTTTGGAAGCTGGAATTCGCACGATTTGTTGCGCTTCGTTGGGTTCTCGGTCAGAGTTTTTCGCAAGAATTGAATGTCCATTTTGATTCAAATGAGCTGGACTAAACAACGTATCGCACATAATTAATAGGTCTATTTATTTTACAAGTATCGGATTATTTATTGAGCTTCCAAAATATTTGGTATGAATGAAATTTTACGATGGGTATTTCCGTTTATATCTCAGCAAATTATTTTAAGTTTGCAGAAATGAACTAGACGATGAAATACATTTTAATTCTCTTTTTATTGGCATTTAACCTTCCTAGTGAAGCATTTGCTCATTCAAAAAATAGCACAGTTCTTTCTAAACCAAACAATTTCAAAAAAGCGAATAAATTTCGTAAAAAAAGAGGCTTTCTTTGGGGACTTTTCAAAAAGAAAAGCTGCGATTGTCCGAAACATTGATTCTCTCGGCTGTATGGTTGACCCTCGCGGCCGTACGGTCGACCCTACTGATTTTTATTCCATTTAATCGGATTATCAATCACATATTTTGAAATATTTTCATATGCACGATCATCTCGAATAATTCGATCGTGAAACCGGCTGTGCCAAAATTTACCCATAATTTGATTATTCATTCGATAAACCTCCAAACATTTTACCAACACAATGGACTTATAAGCACCAATGATATCAGAAACTGAAATTTTTAAAGTTGTATCAGGTTCAGTCAATGTAATAATCCCATGGATATGATCAGGCATTATTTGAAAAACGTCTTTAACCATAGTAGGGAATCGATTAGATAATTTAATCCACTCATCGTGAGCTATTTGTCCATTCTGATTCAAAATCATCTGACCATTTTCTATGCATCCAAATCTATGAATACGATTTTGACAATTTATTGTAATAAAATACGAACCAGCTTGGGAGTAATCATAACCTTGTAAACGAATTATTTTTCTTTGCCTGATTTTTTGTTCCATTGCTTTTCTCATTAAAAGAAAGCAACGCATTTTTATGATGTCAATTATTTATCTAACTGATTTTCATTTAATATAATCAACAAATGGTATTATTCACAAAGGGCTTTACATCTTTACTCATTTTCAATATCTTTGCTACTTACCATCCATCCATATGCGCGAAGATTATTTAACCGGGGATTCCGAATCTTTAAATCCACAAGAAAAAGAATATGATAAGGCCTTACGTCCTTTGAGTTTCTTGGATTTTGCGGGACAAGGTAAAATCGTAGATAATTTACAAGTTTTTGTAGGGGCAGCCAAAGGCAGAGACGAAGCCTTGGATCACGTTTTACTGCATGGCCCTCCGGGATTGGGTAAAACAACTTTATCGCACATCATTGCCAATGAATTGGGTTCTACCTTGAGAATCACCTCAGGCCCAGTACTGGACAAACCCTCTGATTTAGCGGGTTTATTAACTAATCTCCAACCCTTTGATGTCTTATTCATTGATGAAATACATCGTTTAAATCCCATCGTAGAAGAATATTTATATTCAGCAATGGAGGATTATAAGATTGATATCATGTTGGATTCGGGTCCGAATGCAAGAAGCATCCAAATTGGGTTAAATCCTTTTACCTTGATTGGTGCAACCACCCGAGCAGGCTTATTGACTTCTCCATTAAGAGCCCGATTTGGTATCAATGCCCGATTAGAATATTACAATGCTGAATTATTGACCAGTATTGTGAAGCGTTCGGCAAGCATATTAAAAATGCCCATTGAAGAATCTGGCGCCTATGAAATTGCGCGCCGTAGTCGAGGAACTCCCCGCATTGCCAATAATTTATTGCGCAGAACACGTGATTTTGCACAAATGAAGGGTTCCGGCAAAATAGATGAAGAAATAGCCAAAATTGCCCTGCAAGCCTTGGATGTGGATCAAAATGGATTGGACGAAATGGATAATCGCATCTTGATGACCATCATTGAAAAATTCAAAGGTGGGCCTGTTGGCTTAAGCACCATTGCAACGGCATGTGGTGAGGAAGCAGAGACCATCGAAGAAGTGTATGAACCTTTTTTAATTCAAGAAGGATTTTTAAAACGTACCTCTCGAGGCAGAGAGGCTACCGAAAAAGCATACAGACACGTAGGGATTGTTCCCAAAGCAAGTTTAGGTTCATTATTCTAACTAATATTTCATGAAAAAAATTACCTTTCTTTTGATTAGCATGGCGGTTTCGCTTACAACTATGGCACAATTAAGCTATCCAAAAACACGTTCTACTCCGCATGTTGATCAATATCATGGTCAAGTTGTCGCTGACCCTTACCGTTGGCTAGAAGACGATAACAGCGAAGAAACCAAGGCGTGGGTAAAGGATCAAAATAAAGTTTCTTTTGCTTATTTAGAAAAATTACCCAATCGAGATGCATTCAAAAAACGCATTGAAGAGGTGTCCAACTACGAAAAATTCACCGCACCTTCCAAAAAAGGGGAATGGTTTTACTTTTACAAAAATTCTGGATTACAAAACCAAAACGTCCTTTATCGTCAAAAAGGATTAAAAGGTAAACCAGAATTGGTCATGGATCCCAATACCCTATCGAAAGATGCCACTACCCGTTTATCCAACTTCAATGTAAGTAAAGATGGGAAATATGCATGTTGGGGAATCAGTAAAAGTGGTTCAGATTGGCAAACCTATTTTGTAAGGGATATGCAAACTGGAAAAGATTTAGGGGACGAACTAAACTGGGTAAAAGTAAGTGGCGTAGCTTGGGTTGGTCATGGCTTTTATTACAGCAGATATCCTGCACCTGAAAAGGGCAAAGAATTGAGCACTAAAAATGAAAATCACCAAGTTTGGTTTCACCAAGTTGGAACTCCACAAATTCAGGATAAGCTAATTTTCGAAGATGCAGCTAATCCTCAAAGATTCCATACGGTAAGCACAAGTGATGATGAAAAATATGCCTTTTTAACCATCAGTGACCGTGGAAAAGGTTTGGATGGAAATGCCCTTTGGTACCTAAACACAGCAGATAAAAATGCATCCTTTCAAGCGCTGATCAAAGAGCCTGGCGAATTTGATTATAGTTTTGTAGACAATGATGAAGGAAAATTCATTCTAAGTACCAATGAAGGTGCACCTAATCAAAAAATCATTGTGATCGATCCTAAAAATTCAGCAAAACAATTCTGGAAGGTACTTATACCTGAAAGCAAAGAACCTTTGCAAGGAATCAGTACCGTGGGGAATCGACTTTTTTTAAATTATCTCAAAGATGTTACCTCTAAAGTCTTGATTTACGACTACAAAGGAAAAAAATTTGGCGAAGTAAATTTGCCAGGTTTGGGTAATGCCAGCGGATTTTATGGGTATAAAAAAGATTCATTTACATTTTTCACCTATTCTTCCTTCAATTTCCCGCCAACCATTTACCAATATGATATCGCCAGTAACACATCAAAATTGTTTCAAAAACCTCAATTATCATTTGAACCAGCAGATTACACGGTGATTCAAAAATTTTATCCTTCCAAAGATGGAACCCAAATTCCCATGTTCATCATAGCCAAAAAAGGCATAAAATTAACAGGTAAAAATCCGACCATTTTATATGGTTATGGCGGATTCAATATTTCATTAACGCCTAGTTTTTCATCTACTCTGATTCCTTGGCTCGAAAAAGGAGGAGTTTATGTAGTGGCCAATTTAAGAGGAGGTTCTGAATATGGAGAAAAATGGCATGAAGCTGGCATGAAACTAAAGAAACAAAATGTTTTTGACGATTTCATTTCGGCAGCTGAATTCCTGATCAAAGAAAAATACACTTCTTCTTCCTATTTGGCCATATCTGGAAGATCAAATGGCGGCTTGTTGGTTGGGGCAGTCATGAATCAAAGACCTGATTTATTTGCCGCAGCTTTACCTGGTGTTGGGGTGATGGACATGTTGAGATTCCAAAAATTTACCATTGGCTGGAATTGGATTGCAGATTATGGCAGCAGTGATAATTCGGAAGAATTCAAGGCACTGTACGCGTATTCTCCATTGCACAACCTAAAAACTACTCATTATCCCGCTACGATGGTCTACACTTCAGATCATGACGACCGAGTAGTTCCTGCGCATAGTTTCAAATACGCAGCAACTTTACAAGAAAAAAATACGAGCAAAAATCCAACCATCATTCGAATTGAAACCAACAGTGGACACGGCGCAAGTAACACCGCTAAGGCCATTGAACTAACGGCAGATATGTACGCGTTTGTACTGGAAAACATGGGGAAATAGGTAAGATGTATGATGTATGATGTTAGAGGAATGTAGAATTAAAAATTTCAAATTAGTAAGGTAGAATTTCTGACAATTAATAATTATTAGTTTTTGAAATTACCTCTTACCTTTTATCATAATCTTACATCAAACATCATACATCTTACATCATACATCTTACATCTTACCTCTTTTACCTACTTTACTTCCACCCTAATCACCATTCCATCGCCATTTTGCACAACGCGAACAAAATAGATACCTGAATTAGCTTTTTTAAGATCAACTTGGCCTAGGTATTTCCCTTCAAAATTCTTTACAGACTCGGAGGCAATTTCTTTGCCGTTAACGTCGGTCACCGAAATAAGCACGTCACCTTTTTGAGGGGCATTGAAACGAACATTCAGTTTTCCGTTAAATGGATTGTTTGGGTTAGCAAATAAACCTTTGATAGTTTTTGATTGCCTCTGCTCTTTCAACGATTTGCCAATGAATTTCATTCTTTTTTCATTGAATTGCATAATTTTACCCGGTGGCAAATCACTTTTTCCAAGAAATCTGGAGTCTTCTACTTGCACGTGAATTTCATCATCGTCTTCCAATCTATTTTTCATTCTATCCTCCCCCGGACGACCAAAGCGTTTCACAATTGCTCCTTTACTACCCTCATTGCGCAATATCATTATATCACTGTTTTCTGGACCCATTCCCCCCTCATTGCGACGAATAATAATGCGCTTGGATTTTTTACCAGGCTCGTCAGTCTGAAATTGCTCTCTGTTTTTGTTTACATCGATGGTAACAATTTTGCGTTTACCATTCGATTGTTTCATGGACGCATCCAAAGAATCAGAAAACTTTTTGACTTCTTTTTGTGCCATTTCATCATCCAAAAATGTTTTTTCGATAATTTGTTGCTTACCATTGTCATCTACAACAATCTTCATGCTTGTCGTATTCTTTGCTGCTTTTTCTTGAGCAAACACAGCTACTGAGCAGAAACTCAATAAACCCGTAATGAATAATTTTTTCATATATTTTGTTTTAAACCTTACAAACTTAGCGATTCTATTTTATACATAAATGTTAAAGAATGTTAAGCTAAAGTGCAATCGCCTTTCCAATTAAATAAACCGTTAAATTTGCGTTGTCATTTTATTTTTATGTCAAAAAAGAAAATACGAATCATTATTGGGGCCATGACCTTGGCATTGATGGGCTTGATTGCCTTTCAGGCCTATTGGTTAGGGTTTATGATGGAGTCAAAAAAAGAACAATTCATTGTTCAAGCTCATGATGCCATAGAACAAGTGGTGCGAAAGTTGGAGAAACAAGAATTAGTGGTTTTGGCACAACGCCAACAATTGTACGAAAAACAAAAAAAAGAATTGGATTTGATGGCCGAAAAATTGGCGTCGAAACCCAAAAAAAAGAGTGCTAATAAAAAAGTTGAATCATCAACAGTAGACTTAATTGGGCCAGGAAATGCGGAAAGTTTTGGAAGAAACTTTCGCGGAAATTATCAAAATGAAGTCCCTAGTGACAACATCATGTATGTGAAAAAATCTTTTGTCTTACCCAATGGACAAATTGCCGAAATAACAGAAGAATATCACCAATTGGAAATCAATTCATTTGACATTCAAAGACGATACCAAGAAGAAGAACAGTTGAATCAAATTTTTGAACGGAAAAATCAACGTCCGTTAAAAGAAATTCGTAAACAACGACAGCGTCTCAATAAAAAAATCAAAGAAAACTCGATGGCCCTTCATCAATTAAAGGATGAGCTACAAACAGAAATAAGCCAAAAAGAGGAAGATTTGAAAAGAGAAAAAGAGGCAGTTCAAAAGATGAAACAGAAAACGGAATTAGCCAAAGAGGTATTCTCAGATTTCTTATTCAAAGAACGCCCAATACAACAGCGCGTGGAGCCACACTACATTGATAGTCTCATTAAATTAGAATTGGCACAAAAAGACATCCACCAATCCTATGTATATGGAATTTCTCCATTGAAAACATCATCCGAAAAAGACTGGATTTTCGCGTCTTCCCCTTTAATAAAAAAAATAAAATCTAGATCAAAAAACGGAGAAATTTTCATTTCAACAGCCTTATTCCCAAACGATTTAACGAGTTCAGGGCAATTCATCAGTTTGTACTTTCCTGATCAAAATGCCATTATTTGGCAAGCGATGGCCTTGAATTTTTGGGGTTCTGCATTTCTTTTGTTGATCATGATCGCCTGTTTTTATGTTGCAATCATGACTATCTTGAAACAAAAAAAATTAGCTCAAGTGAAAAATGATTTCATCAATAACATGACCCATGAATTCAAAACACCAATTTCAACCATATCATTAGCTACCCAACTCATCCAAGAAGACCTGTCAATGGTACAAAATGAATCCATGCAAAGGTATTTAGGTATTATAAAAGATGAAAATATACGTTTAGGACATCAAGTGGAACGAGTTCTTCAAACAGCCCAAATGGAAAAAGAAAACATCAGTTTAAAAAAGAAGAAAGTCGACTTACATGCCTTAATTCTCCAAGTGGTAGAAATGAATGGACCTCTGATGCAATCCCATAACGGCGACATTTCTTGGCAATTAAACGCCTCAAATTCAAATTTATTGATTGATGAAGTACATATTTCCAATGTTTTATTCAATTTATTGGACAATGCCATTAAGTACAGCAAAGAAAAGCCCAATGTTCAAATTTCAAGTACCTCCGATGAGCAATTCTTTCATTTGGTGGTTCAAGATGAGGGTATCGGTATAGCTAAAGAATCATTTGAAAGTGTTTTTGAGCCGTTTTACCGAGTGCCTACTGGAAATGTACACAATGTCAAAGGCTTTGGCTTAGGATTGAGCTACGTAAAGAAAATTGTCATGGCACATGGCGGAAAAGTTAGTTTAGAAAGTAAGTTAAATCAAGGAAGTAAATTCAAAATTAGTTTACCACTTTAACCCATACCATGAACACAAACCCAAACGTTTTATTGGCAGAAGATGACCCTAATTTAGGTTTATTGTTATCCGAGTTTTTGAAGAAAAAAGGGTATCAAGTCCAATGGGCCCAAAATGGCGACCAAGCTCTGGATTACTTTGTTAAGGGTACGTTTGACCTGTGTTTATTGGATGTCATGATGCCCAAAAAAGACGGATTTTCACTCGCTAAAGACATCCGTGCGAATCACTTACAGGTACCCATCATTTTTCTGACGGCTAAATCCATGGAAGAAGATACTTTGCAAGGTTTTAAAGTTGGAGCAGACGATTACTTGACCAAACCTTTTTCGATGGAAGTTTTATTGGCGAGAATGGAAGCTGTATTACGAAGAAGTCAAAAGGATAAAGTAATTCCCACTTTGGCAGAAGAAATTAGCCTGGGTAAATTTTTATATTACCCTGCGAAAATGAAGGTGGCTATTGGCGATAAAGAGCAGAAATTCACTCCCAAAGAAAATGATTTAATGAAATTATTATGTGAAAATTTGGGACATCCCGTAAGTCGAAGTTATGCCCTAAAACTCATTTGGGGAGATGACACTTATTTCAATGCCCGTAGCATGGATGTGTACGTGACAAAACTTAGAAAGATTTTAAAAGATGATCCGGATGTACAATTACAAAACTTGCACGGAGAAGGGTTTGTTTTAAAAGTGATTTGAGAGTGCAGAAGAGAGAAGAGAGAAGAGAGAAAACTGAAAAAGAGAAAATAGAAAAATTGAATACTATAATAAAAATCGCCTCACCAGCCGCCGGTGCCTGAGGTTGTTGCTGAGGCTCTCGAAGCACTCGAAGGCAGCGGAGAAGAAGATAGAAAACGGGAAAAGAGAAGAGAGAAAAGAAAAAAAGGAATCGCTGACAGGGCTTTGGTAAATTGGCGAAAGTGCTCCGCATCAAATCAGCGCTGCCTTCGAGGGCCTCAGGCACCGGCTGGTAGAGTGATTTTTATTATATTCTTCGCCTTTTTTTCTTTTCTCTTTTCTGGTTTTCTCTCTTCTCTCTTCCCGTTTTCTCTTTTCTCTTTTCTATCAAAATATCCGATCAAATCCACAATAGGGTACCAAGACTTCAGGAATAACAATTCCATCCGCGGTTTGATAATTCTCCAATAAGGCAGCAACAATTCTAGGTAAGGCTAAAGCAGAACCATTTAATGTATGGCATAAAATCGATTTGCCGTCTATCTTGGTTCTTAATTTCAAGCGATTCGCCTGAAAAGTTTCAAAATTACTCACAGAACTTACTTCTAACCATCTGTTTTGTGCAGCAGACCAAACCTCCATGTCATAGGTTAAAGCCGAAGCAAAACTCATATCTCCGCTACATAAACGCAAGACACGGTAATGAAGTCCTAATTTTTGTAGAAGACCTTGAACGTGAGCAGACATTTCTTCTAAAGCTGCATAAGAATTTTCGGGCAACTGAATCTGAACAATCTCAATTTTATCGAACTGATGTAAACGGTTCAATCCACGAACATGCGCTCCCCAAGAACCCGCTTCCCTTCTAAAGCATGGGGTGTGACCCACATTTTTAATCGGTAATTCTTTTTCATTGACAATCACATCCCGATACAAATTCGTGATGGGTACCTCAGCCGTTGGAATTAAATACAAACCTTCTTCCTTGGTAATATACATTTGACCTTCTTTATCAGGCAATTGTCCTGTTCCATAACCAGATTCCTCATTGATCAAAATGGGAGGTTGAATTTCATAATAACCCGCTTTGATTGCCTCATCCAAAAAGAAATTGATCAAGGCTCTTTGTAATCTTGCACCTTTTCCCTTGTAAACAGGAAAACCCGCACCGGTTATTTTGTTTCCTAAATCAAAATCGATGATGTCATATTTTTTGATTAAATCCCAATGAGGTTGCGCCTCCGCATGTAAAGAGGGCACCTCACCCCATTTAAATACTTCTTCATTATCTTCTGCCACTTTCCCTACAGGAACAGATGCATGGGGCAAATTAGGCAGCGTGATCAAAACATCAATTAAATCTTGCTCCGCTTTTTTTGCCGCTTCACCCAAATCCTTCGATTGAACTTTTAATTCAGCCGTTTCGGCCTTCAATACTTCCGCTTGCTCTTTTTGGCCACTTTGCATAAAGCCACCAATCTGTTTCGCTAAAGCATTCGATTTTTCTAAAACTTGTTCAGCTTGCTGTAATAAATTTTTACGGGAATCATCTAATTCCAAAATTTGATGTACGATGGACTCCGCATTTGCAAAATGTTTCTTTTGCAAACCTTGAACCGTAACTTCTTTATTATTGCGTATAAACTGAACCGTTAACATAATATTTTAAAAGAATAATCCTTCGTTTAAAGCGTTTAATGAATCATTTTTGTATTTGGCATCCACCAACAATGAAATATTGTGCTCGGATGCTCCATAAGAAATCATGCGAATAGGAATATTTTTCACCGCGTTTAATACCTTAATCGCTATTCCAGCTTTATCAGCATAAAAATTACCCACCACGCAGACAATCACTTGGTCCAAATCAGGATCTTCCAATTCAGCAAACTCTCTCAATTCACTCATGATGGCATCCAAATTTTGCGTATTATCGATGGTCACAGAAACCGAAACTTCCGACGTAGTAATCATGTCAACCGGTGTTTTGTATTTCTCAAACACCTCAAAAACACGTTTTAGAAAACCATAAGCGTTCAACATTCTTGTGGAATGAATGTAAATTGCTGTTATATTGTCCTTGGCCGCAATTGCTTTGATTTCTGTATCTGTCGATTTTTCAGAAATCAAAGTTCCAAATGCACTAGGTTCCATGGTATTTTTCAAACGAACCGGAACTCCTTTCATCTTGGCAGGAGTAATCGTACTTGGGTGCAAAATCTTTGCACCAAAATATGCTAACTCTGCCGCTTCAGCGAAGGAAAGTTCACGAATTGGAAAGGTGTTTTTCACAATCCTTGGATCATTGTTGTGCATTCCATCTATGTCAGTCCAAATCTGCACCTCTTCAGCTGAAATCGCGCCACCAATCAAGGAAGCCGTATAATCAGAGCCACCGCGTTTCAAATTGTCCACCTCACCTGCCGGGTTTCGACAGATAAATCCTTGCGTTATAAAAATTTGCTTACTTGGGTGTGAAGCTAAAATTGCCGATAAATTGGATTCAATTTTGGACAAAATAGGTTCATTATCTGCATCAATCACCATAAAATCCAAAGCTGGAAGTAAAAGGGAATCGACTTTCTCTTCTTGCAAATAGACTTCAAAGATTTGGGTTGACAACAATTCCCCTAGCGCAACCATTTCTTTTTCCTCCTTAGAAGTATAGGGCAATGTGGAAATTAACTGATCAATGAATGTAAATTCCTTATCAAGAATCGAGATTGCTTCTTGTAAACCACCAGCTGTCTTGTATAATTCACTCAAAAAAACATCGTAATGCGCTCGAAGGGATAAGGCTTTTTCTTTTGCCTCTGAGATATTTTTAGCAATGATTGATTCAGAAATGGACAATAATGCATTGGTACTTCCTGAAAGTGCTGAAAGCACAACAATTTTGGGCTTTCCGTCCTCTGTGATCAGTTGACGAATTGACTGCATTCTTTCTGGCTTTCCTACGGACGTCCCTCCAAATTTCCAAACTTGCATAATTATTGAATTTTGTATGTTTATAAACCTAACATTTTAATTGCAGTAAACGCTGCTTCATCCCCTTTATTGCCATGAATACCGCCTGCTCTGGCAAGTGCTTGTTCTTGGTTGTTGGGTGTCAATACGCCAAAAATAACGGGTTTATTGTATTTTAAACTTACTTGGGTAATTCCTTGCGCAACAGCGTGGCAAATAAAATCAAAATGCTTGGTTTCACCTTGAATGACGCAGCCTAGGCAAATCACCGCATCTATCTCTGGTTTTTGTGCAAAGACCTGTGCTCCCAAGCTTAATTCGAAGCTTCCTGGAACTTCTGCCTTGACGATGTGCTCGGGTTTCGCTCCATAAACCAACAAGGTTTTGTATGCGCCCTCGTATAATGCGTCTGTCACTTCCTGATTCCATTCAGAAACCACAATGGCAAATTTCTTATTGCTTACATCTGGCAAGTTTTGTGCCAAAAAATCACTTAAATTTTTATCTGCAGAAGACATAATAGGCTATTTAAAACAATAAGGGATAAAAGCTGCTGCTCTTATCCCCTAACATTATTTCGTAAACAAGTTTTATTCAGAGATTGAGCTTTCTAGTTGAGCCTTGTATTTCTTTGCAGGAATCGACTCGGCAGACTGTGGAAATTTCTCTGTGATTTGTGTATAAACATCTAAAGCCTCTTTGGGTTGTTTATTGGCTTCATAAGCTGTCGCCAGTTTCAACATGTAAGTCGGTGTAAAAAACTTATTCGCTTTGTAATCGGAAGCCTTTTGGTAAAAACCGATCGCATCAGCATAGGATTTCTTTTCAGAATAAGCATCTCCAATCAATGAATAAGCCCTAGCCTGAACCAATAAATCAGAACTACTGAAATTTTTCAACTTTTCAATCGACTGATCGTACTTACCTTGCTTCAATAAGGTGATACCTAAATATAAATCAGCTAGATTTTGTGTATTTCCTCCAAATTCATCGGCTATTTTTGATAAATCCTTTGAAGCAGCTGATAAAGAATCACTTTCAAAGGCATAAACTGCTTTGAATAATTTCTTCTCTCCCTCTGCATCTTGTGAGTCTGAGTAATACTTATATCCGAATGAACCTGCAATAATCGCAATGATTGCAATTCCTACACCAATAAGAGAAGTTTTGTTCTTCTCTATCACTCCGGTTACTTTATTGAATTCTTGTTGAAGCGCCTCTGGGCTCTCGATCAATTCAATTCCTTCTATTTTTTCTTTCTTTGCCATAACTGTCCTTGTCAGGATTCTTTTTGGGTTGTAATTTCTTTGTCTTTTTAGCCAAAGGAATGCAAAATTATAAAATCTCTTTCATTTTTATCAATTTTATTGGAATCTTTTCGGTTTATTTTTGTTTAATCTTTAGTAAATTGAGGTTTAATCCTATTTAAGAAGCGTATTATTTTTCCTATGACCTTTCATCGAGCCGCACAATTCCAAAAAATCGAAGACAATCTCTTTAATTATGATGTTTGCATCATTGGTGGAGGCGCGACAGGTGCTGGTGTGGCTTTGGATGCTACTTTAAGAGGTTATCGGGTTTTGTTGATCGAAAAGGGTGATTTTGCAGGACAAACCTCCTCAAAGTCGACCAAATTGGTCCATGGCGGAGTCCGATATTTGGAACAAGCCGTGAAAACATTGGATTGGGATCAATTCAAAATGGTGTACAAAGCTTTGCATGAACGGAAAACCATGCTCCAAAATGCTCCGCATTTGGCACAAGCCTTGGGATTACTAACTCCATGCTACTCTTGGTTCGACCGCATCTATTACCGCATTGGCATGTGGATGTATGATAAAATTGCTGGCTCAACCAATTTGAAAAAAAGTGAAGGTTTGAGTCCCAAAGAAATAAGCCACTTAATTCCTGCTTTGGACACCCAGGGAATGAAAGGGGGAATTTTGTATTTCGATGGCCAATTAAATGACGCCAGATACGCTTTGGCCATATTGCAAAGCGCAGAAAGCCAAGGCGCCACCATTTTAAATTATGCTGAATTAAGTCATTTTAGCCTATCTCCCAAAAGCCTAAAGATCAAAAAAATCATTTTCAAAGATGTAATTTCCGGGAATGAACATGAAATATCCGCCAAAGCGGTCATCAATGCCACTGGGCCATTTACCGATGCGGTTAGAAAAATGGCAAACCCCAAATTGCACAATCGAATGAAGGTGAGTCGGGGAGCTCACATTGTACTAAAAAAAGAATTTTGGCCTGGTGATTTATCCCTTTTAATTCCCAAAACAGATGATGGAAGAGTAGTGTTTTTGATTCCATGGAGAGATTACATCTTGGTGGGTACCACCGATGAATCAGATACCTTGAACGAAAATCCCATCATAAAGGAAGAAGAAAAAGTCTATTTACTGGATTATTTCAACCGATTTGCTAAAAAGAAAGCCCGGTCAGAAGACATTTGTTCGAGTTTTGTTGGCCAAAGGCCTCTCTTACAAGCGGCCCTTGAATCAACCATGAATTCTGATACAAAAGCGATTGTGAGAGATCATGAAGTGGAATTTGATCAAAGAAGTAATTTGATTAGTATCATGGGAGGAAAATGGACTACGTACCGTGTGATGGCTGAAGATACAGTTGATGTGATGGAAAACGAGATTTTTGAAAAATCCAAAACCAAATGTCAAACAAAAAACTTCCGTTTGCACGGTGGTGAAAAAATTAATGAGAGCGATTGGGAAAAGTATTGCCATGAATTAGCTATTTCAACTCAAACCGCATCACATTTAAGGGAGATTTACGGTTCATGTGCGATGAACGTTTTAGAATACTGTCAAAAAACCAGCGATGGACTAAACCCAATTCTAGTAAATGAACCTTATCTAAAAGGAGAAATCAACTACTTGAAAGAAAATGAAATGGCGGAGAATTTGGACGATATCCTCATTCGCCGTTGGGGACTTGAAATTAGGGATCAGGAATTAGCGGATAGGATTAGGAGAAGTTATGAGTTATGAATTATGAGTTATGAGTTAAAAAACCTCCATTCATAATTCATAACTCATAATTCATAATTATTAATATTCGTCTTCGTTGAAGAAGAAATCGTCCTTGGTAGGATAATCTGGCCAAATTTCTTCAATACTTTCGAAAGGTTGACCATCATCTTCTAATTCTTGTAAATTTTCTACCACTTCTAAAGGAGAACCTGTACGAATGGCAAAGTCAATTAATTCATCTTTTGAAGCAGGCCAAGGGGCATCTTCCAAATAAGAGGCAAGTTCTAATGTCCAATACATAATTGTTTTATTTATACGTGAAATTGAATTATTTTCTTCCGAATTCACTTATTTACAAAAGCCTTCGGACTGCAAAAGTAAAATAAAATTATATTTATAAAAGTTTTATTGATAAATTTTCAAAAAATTTATTACCATCCTTGTAAAAGCCTAAAAATCATTCCATGAATCCCAAAATCATTCAAGTAGAAGTTTGCTCCTATTCATTATTTTCTTGCCAATCTGCTGATCGAGCTGGAGCTAATCGCATAGAATTGTGTGGATCTCCATGGGAAGGCGGAACTACCCCCTCGATTGGATTGGTAAATGCATCGCTTGCAACCTGCGACATCGAAATTCACAGCATGTTGAGGCCTAGAGGTGGCGATTTTTGCTATGATGCCGCTGAAAAAGACACGATGTTATTTGAAATTGAACCTTTAATAAAAGCTGGGGTTCATGGACTTGTTGTGGGAGCTCTTTTACCCAATGGAGATGTAGATTTTGAGTTTGTGCAAAAGATCAGACAAGAAACGGGCAATTTACCACTCACCTTTCACCGTGCCATTGATGTTTCTAGGAATCCTTTCGAAGTAGTCAAAGCGCTTATAGAGGTCGGCTTCTCAAGGATTTTAACATCAGGTTGTAAAAACAAAGCACATGAAGGCATTGAAATGATTGCGGATATGGTCAATGAAAGCCAAGGAAGAATTGAAATCATGGCTGGAAGTGGTGTTTCTCCAACAAACTGTTTGGATTTTGTTTCAGCGGGTGTCAACGCCATTCACCTCAGCGCAAGAACCACCAAAAACTCCTTGATGGAGTACCGCCGTCCAGGAATTTCCATGGGTGGAGTTTCTGAAATATCCGAATTTGAAATTGCTTATTCAAACGAAGAACTCATTCGCCAAACCGTTCAGAAAATCAATTCCATTTATTAATCAAAAAGATTACTTTCAATCCACTCATTTTGAGAAACACGGTTGATATCATACAAAGGAACATTGTTTCTTTGATAAGTTGGAATCGCAAAATCTTTGGAATCTGGCCCACCTTTTTTATAGATATCCACGAGTTTAGCAAATCGTACTTCTTCACTTTCCGGAGCATTTGAAGTGGATTTATTGTCGAGATCAGAGAAATCAAAAGTTTCGCCAGAGGTCAACACTTGATTTTCTGCTGAGCCGTAATGAGAAGTATCACCAAAAAGGAACTCATCCAAGGCATTTTTCTCATGTTCAAAACCTGCCGCAATGACTGTCAGATATAAATCATCTCCTAAACTTTCATCGGTTGAAAAACCAAATTTAACCATGTCAGCTTGGGTAGAAACTCGCGCCATCAGGTAATCCACAATGGTGGTTTGCTCATCCATTCTCAAATCCTTGGCACTACTTGTGGCAGCGGTAATTAAAATACGTTTGGCTCCTTTGATTTCTTGCGAATTCAACAAAGGCGACTCCAATGCTTCACTGATGGAATCAAGTGCACGGGTATCTCCTTTTCCTAGCGCAGAGCTCATCATAGCTTGACCCGCATTTTTCAAGACTTTTTTCACATCCATGAAATCCGTATTGATATCACCTGGCTTGGCAATCACGTCCACCACACTTTTCACGGCCTTAGCCAAGACGTCATCTGCTTTAGCAAAGGCATCTTTTACGGCCAAAGATTCGTAAATCTGAGCTAGTTTATCATTCATCACGACCAAAACTGTGTCGCAATGTGTTTTTAGTTCTTGTATACCATTTAAAGCATATTGAATTTTATCTCTACCTTCCCATGAATAAGGAGCAGTCACAACCGCAACCGTTAAAAGACCACGTTCTCTAGCAATTTCAGCAATGACAGGAGCAGCACCTGTACCAGTTCCTCCGCCCATTCCAGCTGTAATGAAAATCATCTCTGTCCCTGCAGTCAAAACTGCTTCAATTTTCTCTTTACTTTCCAAAGCGGCCTTTTTACCCACTTCCGGATCAGTCCCGGCACCCAATCCTTGCTCCCCTAATTTTATTTTTGTTTTGACTGAATTCGAGGCAAGGGCTTGCGAATCCGTATTACAAATAATTAAGTCGGCACCTTTGATCTTCATATTATCCATGTGGCGAACCGCATTTGAACCACCTCCACCAATACCAATTACCTTAATAATGGATTTAAATGAAGATTCTGGAACCGATTCAATGTTATGATCAAAAAAAGAAGGACTGTTATTACTCATTATTATGAAATTTTAGAATACAAATTTTGGCAAAACTAAGAAAATAAGGCGATAATTACTCTTTCCCCCAGCGCCATTCTCCCCCTAACTCCAAATCTCTTTTGAGATTTTGTTGAATGAAGAAATCACGGGTGGAATAAAAGTCTAAACGCTGGGTTGGGAATTTAGGAACATTGGCTAAGCCATACAACAACATGGCTGTATACCTTACTGTATTTTTCAACTCTTTTTCATTCACCAAATTGAATCCGTCGCAATTGGCATGATAACAATCCACGACACCTTTACCCAATCTTCCCATCG
>JBILRJ010000120.1:0-8465 GCA_044372695.1 Spirosomataceae bacterium | reverse complement strand
CAATTCGGGACCATTTGAAATGATTGCTGTGAATGTATCTACCCAAAGAACACTTTTTGAACAAAGCAGTCACAGAGCAACGTCTGCTAAAGACACCGTCAATCTCTCGAACATGCCCATATTTCTTAGACATGAAGAGTCGAACTATAACGGTGACGGAACGATCTATGTGTATAAAGAAATCCCAGAATTAAACAAACACAATTCCATGGAATTTTATGATATAATTAATCAAGAATGGGGACCCAAAATGGGTGCCTTTATACTTTACAAAAGTGTAATCTCACCTTAGATTTCTGCAAACAAAATCATCAGTAAAACACCATTGATAGTAAACGCGTTATCATACGCCCACATTGATTGACAAATTCCTCATTTTCTACCCAAACCAAAACGGGATTTCTACCCAAAAACGAGATTTTTATAATTTAATTAATTCTTGATGAATTTGGACTCAAACTTTGATGAATTATTCAAAATTATAATTGAATAATATCCAGGTTTTAAAATTTCTGTTAAAATTTCTCTAGTAAAATGTCCAGAAAGCATGGTTTGTCCTAAAGAATTTAATATCACATAGGACCCTGATTCAACCCCATCTATTTTTAAATTTGAATTCGTTGGATTGGGATAAACACTGATTCTGTTCTCGGTTATTGGTAGTATAGATGCAGTTCTTAACTTTTTAATCGATGCTGAAAAATCTTTTTCGTCGCATGGTTTAAATGGGTAATCCCTCAACCAAAAATCATCCAAATACATATTCACAGAATCTTGATTACAAGCAGAAATTAAACGTTGCCAAAAGGGTGTATTCCTATTTCGAATTTTAAAAGGTAAAATCCCATGATCCCCGCCTAACCCTATCGCGAAAAATGTGGGATTAAACTGATTATATTCATTCAAATTTGAGGAGATTACATGGTAGAATTGCGTTTTTCGAGATATACCATCTTTGTAGGTGATATTTTTAACGCTATCTATACCAATTTTGATATCCATTTTACTTGAATTTTCGGAAATACTCATTAAATCACCCGCTTTTAAATTAAAATCATAGATCAACACATCCTTTACACTGAAGGCTTTGTAGGGATAATAATCAATGATTTTACCTGAAAAGTAAACTTTATTGCTGTAGCATTTAAGGTAATATTGATCGCTGTAATTAGAATCGGATTGAAAGAAATTCACAGTATAAAAAGATGTATCATTCTTTACAGAATCCAAATTCACCTTTTCGCTGATGTAATTTAAAAAATTCACCTGTGTAAATGCGGGAGCATCCGACATTGTCATGAATTTGCTTTTGTTTGCAAAGATGGCTTGTGCGCAGAGGTTTCCTGAAAAGAGCAGCAAACTAGTGCTGAACAATAATTTGATGTGTTTCATAATGATTGGTTTTTGAATTGGTGAAATTTATAAAATAAATGCCTGCCATAAAGTTGGCTTACTGATTTTCGTTGCAAAATCATATAAGAGAAATTTGTGATTTTCGCATTTTTTATACTAATCATAATTTATTGGATCGTAAACTACATCAAGATAATTCACAAATCAATGTTTTTTACACAAATTTGACAATTTTGTTATCCATTATTATTGAATAATATAAATTTCCGAAAGAACACAAAAGTAGTTTTCTGCAATTTTGGAATAATCGAACAAATTGACCCCTTTTCAGTGGCTTATTGACCTTGCATTACGACGGATATTAGATTAGACCCTTGTTGATTCGAAACCTAGGACCTTTCAGATTCGAAACCCGGGGCCTACTACTGGAATAATCAGACAAATTGACCCTTTCCGTCGGAATCAAATTGACCACACTAAAGGACGGGGATACGTAAGACCCTTTAGTGATTCTTCCAACTAATCTAATGTAGTGATCCTTTTGGGGTTATTTGGGCTCTTTGGTATTTTTCAGAACCCTCAATTGGGCTTTATGTCCTGTTGCGTGTAATTCCAAAATATACAAACCGCTCTCTCCTGGAATGTTTAGCTTGAATGCATTTGTGTTGTTAAATGACTCTTTCATTACTTCCTGCCCCAAAGCATTTCGGATAATTACTGATACCTCGTTGTAATGCTTGCCCAACTCAATGGTTACCTCGTCATTGGTGGGATTGGGGAATAATTTCACAGAGGTGTTGAAAGTGTTTTCTAAAATTTGGACATTGCTTAGGTTTATGCATAGGGACGTGTCGATGCATCCGTTTTGAGTAACTTCAACTGCATAAGTTCCATTGGAATTGGCTACATAGGTCCTACTCTTGGCGTTATTTATTTTAGTAAAATTCTTATCACAATCTAGCCATTGATAGGTTGCCCCAGTAGCGTTGGCCGTTAGGGTTGGACTGCTGTTGATAACCGAAACATCGGTAGAATCTATGGTTAAATTGATGGTAATTATACTGTCGCAACCAGTGGCATTGGGGATGGTGTCGTAATAGGTATCGGTCTTGGTATAGGTGTGTTTTTTGCTAGGGGAAACATATCTATTGCAAGCGGTTTTTACGATGGTCTGGGTGGAATTTTCACAAAGTGAATACACCCGGACATGTCCTGCATAGGTCGCTTTTTCGCTATTAGCATATGCTCCGATGGCCACGGTACTGGCATCGGGCATGCTTACCGACCACCCTGACTGGTCGCCTGCCGCTTCCCCATCAATATCAGCGCCTTTTTTTACCCATGCGGTACCGCTCCAATTATATACCCGAACATGGCCCGAATAATCTCCATTTCCGTCGTTATTATTTGCCCCAATGGCCACGGTATTAGCATCGGGCATGCTTACCGATCGCCCCGAAAAGTCGCCCGCCGCTTCCCCATCAATATCAGCACCTTTTTTTACCCATGCAGTACCGCTCCAATTATATACCCGAACATGGCCTGCCAAATTTCCATTTCCGTCATTAGCAGGTGCCCCAATAGCAAGGGTATTTGCATCGGGCATGCTGACCGAATATCCTGACCCGTCACCGGCGGCTTCCCCATCAATATCAGAACCTTTTTTTACCCATGCAGTACCGCTCCAATTATATACCCGAACATGGCCCGCCCTACTTCCATTTCCGGTATTTTCAGTTGCCCCAATAGCAACGGTATTTGCATCGGGCATGCTCACCGACCACCCTGACTGGTCGACAGCCGCTTCTCCATCAATATCAGAACCTTTTTTCACCCATGCAGTACCGCTCCAATTATAAACCCGCACAAGGCCAGCACTATCTCCATTTCCGTCCTTATTAGCATCCCCAATAGCAAGGGTATTTGCATCGGGCATGCTTACCGATTGCCCTGACTGGTCGCCGGCCGCTTCCCCAACAATATCAGCACCTTTCTTTACCCATGCAGCACCGCTCCAATTATATACCCGAACATGGCCCGCAGTAGCTCCATTTCCGTTATTCAATGCAGCCCCAATAGCAAGGGTGTTTGCATCCGGCATGCTTACCGAAAACCATGACTGGTCGCCAGCCGCCCCTTCAATATCAGCACCTTTTTTTACCCACGCAGTACCGCTCCAATTATATACCCGAACATGGCCCGCAGTAGCTACAGTTCCGTTATTCCGAGATGCAGGCACCCCAATAGCAAGGGTATTTGCATCTGGCATGCTTACCGATTGCCCCAAAAAGACGTTAGCCGCTTCCCCATCAATATCAGTGCCTTTTTGGATTTGGGCATTGGAAGTTCGTACTGGCAGCATCATGCAAATTGCAATAAACATGCTTTTGAAATTTAGCAAAGTACTTTTTTTCATATTATCAATTGTAACAAAATCTGAACGACTTGGTTAGTTGTTATTAGACACCCACATAATTTACTCCGTTGCCCATGGTTTGGAATCATCCGGCTAATTCAATAAATCCAGCCCAATCAACAGAGAGGCTCCGACGAAATGGGGTCTAATTTGAGCGACGAACGGATTTTAGTTTCAGTGTTTTTTCAGCTTACAGTGGGCAAAATGGAATAGGAAAACTTGGCAATTTTTAAAACCATATATCTATGGCAATATGGCAATGGGTATATATATACCCATTGCCTATTGCCAAATGATGATTTTACCTCCAAAACAGAAAAATTTGACATTGGCTGACCTTATTTGACATGCACTGCTTGCTATGTTTACGAAAAAAAACGATCATTTATGAACCAAACCTTAAAAAACGCTTTGGAACTAGTCAGAATGGCAAAAGTCCAAGTATTCCCAAGTTCTGTGAAAAAACGGATTAATCTCTTTGAAGAGGAAATGTTAGCCGAAATCAATTTTAACGGCTACAACAACTTAATATCTTATCAGCACCACCTCGAAGCCTCATATTCAGAATGTAAAAAGAAAATAGCCCAAGACATCAATCTCGGAATTGGTCAACTAGATGAACTTAAACGACAGTTCGACCTTGCCAAATTCGAAGTCAAGGAATTCCGACAACAAAATTTCCCCAAAAACGACACCGACACCCTATTTCAACGCGTTGAGTTTGTCAAGTCTCCAAGAATAGACCACATATCAGGCGATGGAATAAAAAAAAAATTCTCAGCTTTTTCCTAATTCAGTTCCGGCATCTTGAATTGCTAGAGCAACTATACCAACACAGAATAACCCATTTAGATCGATTCTTCGCATCACACAATCCAACTTCATCTTACCCTACCCTTCCTTCAAAGCAGGAGATTAGAAACCATGAATTAGGCCAACTAAGTCTATTCCCTACCGGAAGTCTCAACACACTCATTCAATGGAAAAAGGACAAGGTAGACTTCGTGGAGTTTGTCGTTGCGATTTATGAGAGTAATTCAGTCAAGGCAATTACCGACCAAAAACTCGCTAAAAAAGATTTCTATGAAGCGATGAGCTGGTTCTTCAATGTCAGAGTTGGACATTGGCATGGCACACTAAATGCTGCTAAAGCCCGAAAAATAGACAAAGGGAGCCCATATTTGAGTGAATTGGTTCAGACTTTCACAGATTACGCGGAAAGGGGTATTTGAGAAAATCTTATTCAACTTGAATTCAACTTCAATAAAGAAGTTTTTTTATCTCGGTAGCCTTGCACTCGAAAACAAATCGACATGCACATGCGGCAACCATCAGACGACAAATTAGACGAAAGGAAAATTCTCGAACTCCACGAGAAATTGTATCAAATAGAGAGACGCGTAAATCAATTGATGGCACAGGTGGCCAGTCAAAGTAACGATGACCGCTATTTAGACGTGGCGAGCGCTTGCCGTGTCCTTGAATGCGGAAAAACACTGATTTATGAATTGATGTATTCAGGGGAACTGGCATATACCCAGATTGGACGTCAACGCCGCATACTTCTCTCAGACTTACGTGAGTACGGCAAGAAAAACTACAAGCCTACTAAACCAACCATCCTCTAAATCAATCCTAACCTACGCTCATTATGGCACTAAATAAAGACGCAGTTTTACAGGCCACCAATAAAGGCCTAGATGTATTCAAACACTTTTTAGGCAGCAGATTCACCAAGATTGGCAAATCATTTCGCAGCCCGTTTTACAAGGACAGTAAAGCATCATGTTATGTTTATTACGACAACAAGTCCTGCATTTACAAATTCAAAGACTTCGGAGATTCCGAATACAGCGGAGATTGCTTTTTTATGGTGGGCAAGATATTCGCCCTTGGTTGTGACGAACGATCTGAATTTCTCAGAATCCTAGAAATCATAGACAAAGAACTTTACCTCAACCTTGAAGAAAACCAACAAAAGGTTGACCGATTGATTAAGGAAAGCCACGGAACTATCACCAGAGCAAGTAAAATCCATTCCATTCATGATGGTTTTGAGACAGCTATGGTAAAAATGCCCATCAAGACCAAGGAGTTCAATGAATCTGAACTGGCGTTTTGGCAACAGTATGGCATCACCAACGAAGTGCTCCATAAATTCAATGTCATTTCGATTCACACATTTCACGGCACGACGAAAGAAGGAAAAGATTACCTATTACTATCTAGTATTCAAGAACCCATTTTTGGATACCAAGGCAGGAGGCACACCAAACTCTACATGCCAAACTCAAAACTCAGATTTCTGTATGCTGGCGAGATAACCGAGAACTATGTTTTTGGAATTGAACAGCTTTCGGTTCGCGGCGACATCCTCTTCATTACCGGAGGAGAGAAAGATGTTCTGAGTTTGGTGGCTCATGGTTTCAATGCAATCTGCTTGAATAGCGAAACTGCGCACATCCCTAAAAATCTATTGAGGGGATTAAGTTACCGTTTCAAACACATCACCCTACTCTACGACGTAGACGAAACAGGATTAAAGTCGATGGAAAAGCTTACCAGTGATCTCAAAAATTACTCGTTAAAAAGCCTAAAGCTTCCATTAACAGGCGAAAAATCACAAAAAGACATCTCAGACTTCTTCAAGCTGGGTCATACCGCCGATGATTTGATGATGCTGTTTGTGGAAATGCTAGATCAAATTTACGAAGACACCCTATCGGTAATGCGAAGCTGTGAAATCGATTTTGACAGACCTCCAAAAGCACCGGAACCTGTGATCACGATAAACGATGTAACGATAGGCTCGCCTGGTAACCTACTCTGCGTATCAGGTTCAGAAGGAAGTGGAAAAACAAATTACTTAGGTGGAATCCTATCTGGTGCAATTAAACCGGAAGGCATCAGCATTGATACTTTAGGAACTGCCGTCCAAGAGAACATTGACCAAAAAGCGGTTTTGCTATACGATACAGAGCAATCAGAGTATCAGTTATACAAGAACCTGACATATATTATGAAACGATCAACCCTAGAAAGACCTCCTTCTTGGTTCAAAGCTTTTTGCTTGGTTGGGATTTCAAGAAATGAACGAATGAATCTGATTTTGGAATCCATGGATCGTTTTTATTACGAATATGGCGGGATTCACATGATGGTTATCGATGGAATCGCGGATTTGTTGGGAGGTGTTAACGACGAAGAAAGCTCTGTAAAGCTCATAGAAGAACTGTTTCGTCTTGCAGCAATCTACAACACTTGCATTGTTTGTGTTCTTCACATGGCTCCCTCAGGTATGAAGCTCAGGGGACACCTTGGTTCGGAGGTACAACGCAAAGCAGCTGGTATTGTTCTTATTGAAAAAGATGATAGCAACCGATGCAGCGTCGTAAAAGCATTGAAAGTCCGCGACGGTTCACCATTGGATGTACCAATTATCAAATTTGGATGGGATAAACAAGAAGGCAGGCACGTGTTCATGGGTGAAAAGAGTAAAGAAGATTCTGAAACTCGAAAAAAGCATGACCTCATCGAAGTAGCAAATGAAATCTTCAGTCGAAAGTCCTCAATGACAATGGTAGAACTAACCCAATCCATCATGGAAGCCATGGATGTGAAAGACAGAATGGCTAGGAACTACATCAAATACATGAAAGAAAACTCCATCATTGAGAAAAATGCCCTAAACAGTTCGGAATTCATACTTCCTGAACTGCCTTTTTAAAGAAATTTCCCTGATTTTCCAGTGAAATTACCGGTTTCTCCCCCCATTTTCCGGTAAAATTCCCACGGTTTTACCGTGGGAATTTATTTTTACCACGTTTTTCCGCAGAATTACCATTTTTGACCTTAAATGGCGGAATATTTAAAAAACGATTGTATCATACCCTGAATTCACATTCATGACTTTTCTGTTTTTTTAATAAACAAACCTAATAGATGATTGACAAATTTCCAATTATCAGAAACTTTTTATCATGCTGGCCTTGCAATTGATGTTTTTTGATTACTTTTAATCATTGTTCTTAATTTTTGATGCCTTATTATTGCTTTAGATAAATTTTCAGCATGTCAGCATTTGCAACCTTTAAACAAATTATAGTCATATCATTATGATCAAACAACTACGTATTATTTGGATTTTGATTTTCATGCTTTTTGCCCAAAAAGGGTATTCGCAAAGCACTGCTGGAACAGTAAACACAGTTGGTGGCTGGATTGAAGTTACACCTTTGGGAAATGCAAAATATAGAATTGACTGCCAATTGCTAATGTCGTTGGGTGGGGCGTTATCGATTGTGCCCAACCACCATAAAAGGGTGAGGCGTGATACCTCTGTTGAATTGCGGATTTATGATTCTGCCCAGAACTATGTTACGATTACTACACACTTGTTAGATGGCTGTTTTTACACCCAAAAAGACACCGCCAACAAGTTGATGGATCCCAACCAGGCCCTTTGGAATAATCACTATAAAAACACCTTTAGATGCACGGTTGATTTGAATTCAAATTATATCAAGTCAAAAATAAATGTAAATTCCTCATTTTTAGAGTTTTATTGTAATTACACTGGAGATATTCTAAGCTCATACGCGGTATCTACTTTTAATATGGACAGGGGTTATGGAAACCCCATTTCACGGACACGTGTATACCTAAAAGAGCTCCCAACCAATGAAACGAGTTTGGT
>JBILRJ010000119.1:0-8529 GCA_044372695.1 Spirosomataceae bacterium | reverse complement strand
GAGGGACATATTAGATGGTTAAGGTTGTTCGGTGGCACAATTTACTATTTTCTTATTTAAATCAAAAAAATGGATGGCCTTGTATTCATACATCATTGGTTTTTTAACACAAAGGCGCGGTGAAACCGAAGGCTATAAAAAAATGCCCTTCACCAAGCCTGAAAACTTCCAATTTGATTTCAGTTGCAGCGGGGAAATTCCGGTGGATTCCAGCGCAATTTTGAATTCCAAGACAAAAAACCAAACTGAAATACAATAATATCCATTTAATTTTCTTGCAAAAATGAATTTAAGTGAGTTCGAACTTTATTCCTTTTATATGATTAGAATTTTTCAAAATTCTATCTGTTTATCTCCTACAAAAATTATTATATAATTTACACTCCTAGCCATGTATTTTTGAATAAATCCTAGTCCAAAATGCGCATTATTCGGGCTATCAAATGGTCGGATTTTAAGCATTAATTTGTGGAATATATTTGGGAAAAACCCCCAAATAGCACAGTATAGCACTGATTTTTATCAATAATTAACTCGGAAAATATTTTTGTTTTTTAGGTTTTGATAATAAAAAATCTGAAATTTGAAATCTATTACGAATTAATAGCATTAAAAACATATGTTTCATTTCATAAACTAAGAAAGGAGGGCATTAAAAACAATTATTAACAGATTAACTATTTTTCACATTTTTTATCAAAACAAAATTTTATGAAAAACAAATTACTAACTCAATTAACGAGTGTATTTGCAATCACAGCTCTATTTTTGTGGAGTTTTGCTGCAGTGGCTCAAAGTAAAAAGATTACAGGTAGAGTCGTTGCTGCAAAAGATGGCGATGGCATACCAGGCGCTTCGGTTATCGTTAAAGGTTCTAAATCAGGTGTTGCATCTGATGCCAATGGTAACTTTACTATTTCTGCTGAAAGCAACAGTATTTTAACAGTTTCTTCAGTAGGTTTCGCTTCACTAGACGTTAAAGTAGGTACTCAAACCTCCGTTACAGTACGTTTAGCTGAAGAAACTTCTACTTTAAATGAAGTTGTTGTAACAGGTTACGGTTCTCAATCGAAAAGAGAAATCACTGGTGCAGTAACCACAGTTAACGCTAAAGATTTACAAGCTGTTCCTGCAACTACTTTTGCTCAACAATTACAAGGTCGTGCTTCTGGTGTGACTATCGTTAATGATGCGACTCCAGGTGGTAATGCTACAGTTCGTATCCGTGGTTTCGGTACTATTGGTAACAATGATCCATTGTTCATCATTGACGGTACTCCAACAGAAAACCAAGGAAACTTAAACCCTAACGATATCGAAACTATTCAGATTTTGAAAGATGCTTCTGCTTCTTCTATCTATGGTTCTCGTGCAGCGAATGGTGTTGTTATCATCACAACTAAAAAAGGTAAAACAGGTGCACCGAAAATCTCTTTCAATGCATACTATGGTACTCAAAAAGTGGCGAATGATGTACAATCATTGAACGCAAAAGAATTAGGACAATATTTGTACTTAGCTGACAAGTATGCTGGAAAAACTCCTTCTCACGGACAATACTCATTCGGTCCAAATGGAGAGGTATCTATTCCGGATTACGTATTCCCAAGTGCGGGAAAAGCGGGTTCTGCGGGTGTAGATCCTAAATTATATTCATTGACTCCTGACAACATTTATGCGATTACTAAATCTGCAGATACGTATTGGTGGGGTGCTATGACACAAACTGCTCCAATCATGAACTACCAATTGAGTGCAACAGGTGGAACAGAAAATAGTAAATATGCTTTGTCATTGGGTATGTTTAGTCAAGATGGTGTGGTTAAATTCATTGGTTATGATCGTTATACTTTACGTTCAAACACAGAGTTTTCTGCCATTAACAAGAGATTGCGTGTAGGTGAAAACTTTACAGTAGCAGTAGACAATCGTAAAGGTGGTTATAGAAACAATGAAGAGCAAAATGCGGTTTCAGGTTCATATAAGCATCATCCTTTATTGCCAATTTATGACATTGCTGGAAATCTTGCCGGTAGCCGTGGTGCTAACTTAGGTAATAACTCCAATCCTTATGCTACAATAGTTCGTGATGCAGATAACAGACGTTATAGCATGAGAGCTTTTGGTAACGTTTTTGCTGAGTTTGATATCATTCCAGGTGTTACTGCTAAGACAAGTTTTGGTGTTGACATCACAACTGATAATGGTAAATACTTAGGACGCGCTAATCCAGAATACGTAGAAGGTAGTTTCAACAATGGTTCTACTTCAACAACTAGCTACGATTATCAGTGGGTTTGGCAAAATACGGTTTCTTACAGCAAAACATTCAACGACATTCATAAAGTAGATGCATACGTTGGGGTTGAAGCAATTAAGCAATTTGGCGAATATTTTGGAGCTGGACGTAATGGTTATGCTTTCGAAATTCCTTCTATCATGGGATATTTAGATTTAGGAGATCCTACTAGAGTTTCTAACTACGGTAGCGTTGGTAGCGATTACACTTTGTCATCACAATTCGGTAAATTCAACTACGCATATGGTGACAAGTATTTGGTTCAAGCCATTGTTAGAAATGATGCTTCATCTAGATTCTTATCTGCTTCTCGTAATGCACTTTTCCCTGCATTCTCATTAGGATGGCGTGTGTCAGAAGAAAGTTTCATGAAAGATCAACTTTCTTTTGTTAATGACTTGAAATTACGTTTCGGTTGGGGTAAGACTGGTAACCAAAAAATTGGTAACTACAATGCTTATACAACTTATCGTTCGAATATTTTCAACGCAGGATATCCAATTGATGGATCTCAAACTACTCCAGCGATTGGTTATGATGCAAATGCATTTGGTAACCCTAACGCGAAATGGGAAACTACAACTTCAACCAACTTTGGTTTAGATGCTGTTTTGTTGGATAGCCATTTAACTTTGGAATTAGATGTTTGGAATCGTGTAACTTCAGATATGTTGTTTACTACTCCAATCACTTTCGCAGCTGGTGATGCAAGAGCTCCTTCTTTCAACGTAGGTCAAATGACCAACAAAGGGGTTGACTTAGGAATTAGCTATAGAAATAATATTGGTGATTTCCGTTACAACATTTCAGGTAACATCTCTACTTACAGAAATAATGTAGACAAATTGGATGCTTCACCGAACACTCGTTTCTTCGGATACGGTTCTCGTGTTCCTGCAGTAACGGTAACTCAAGCAGGTTTGCCAGTTTCATCTTTCTACGGATATAAAGTATTGGGTATCTTCCAATCAGAAGAAGAAGCGAAAGCTTGGGCTCCATACGAAAACTATAACAAAGCAGGTAAATTCAAGTATGCTGACATCAATGGTGATGGAAAAATTACAGATGCTGACCGTACCATCATTGGTTCTCCACATCCAGATTTTACTTATGGTTTAAATCTTAACTTTGGTTACAAGGCATTTGAATTAACGATATTTGCTAACGGATCTCAAGGTAACTCGGTGTTTAACTATACTCGTTATTTCTCTGATTTCAACACATTCCAAGGAAACCGTTCTAAGCGCGCATTATATGACGCTTGGCAGCCAAGTAATAAAAGTGGAACTGTGCCAATCATGGATGCAAATGATCAAATATCAAGCCGTCCATCAAGCTATTTCTTAGAAGATGGTTCTTACTTACGTATTAAAAACGTTCAGTTGACTTATAACTTGCCACGTTCTATTGGTAAGAAATTCGGTTTAGACAATGCCCAAATTTATCTACAAGCACAAAACTTGGCGACATTCACTAAATATTCAGGTCTTAACCCTGAAATTCAAACTGGAGTTGATAATACAATTGGTTTTGATGGTGGTTATATGCCAGTATCAAGAACTTTTATCTTGGGTGTTAACCTTGGATTTTAATTGATTCTTTAAAAGAATTTAAAAGAATGTATTTAATTTAAAAGTTTGAACATTGTTAATTTTTAATAAAAATAAAGATATGAAACGCAATAATATTTTTAAAATGTTCTTGTCAGCTGGTATCGTTTTAGGAATTGCTACAGCATGTAGCGATGAATTCTTAACTCGTCAGCCGCAAGCTCAGTATAGCCCTGCAGCCTTACAAACGGCAAAGGGTGTTGAAGGCGTACTATTAGGTGCTTATGCCATGCTTGATGGCCAAGGATTAGATGATCAAGCTGCTTGGAATAATGATATTCAAAACTGGGTATTTGGTGGTTTAACTTCAGATGATGCTTACAAAGGAACAGATGCGGGTGACCAACCTGAACAATCGTTCTTGGAGAAGTGGGATTTTCAACCAACAAATGATCACATCAAGAACAAATACAGAGGATTGTTCAAAGGTGTTGCTCGTTCAAATGATGCAATCAATACATTGAAAAATGTAAAGGATATCTCTCCAGAGAGAGCAACTCAAATCAAAGCTGAAGCTCAATTCTTGAGAGCATTGTTTCACTTCGAGGCTAAGAAAATGTTCAAAAATATTCCTTACATCGATGATACAATCTATAAATTGAATGACCTTGAGTCAACCAAAGTTCCAGTTAACCCACAAGCTTGGGCTAAAATTGAAGCTGATTTGACGGCTGCTGCTGCTGTATTACCAGATAAGCAGGCTCAGGTTGGTCGTCCTACTAAATGGGCTGCTAAAGCATTATTGGCAAAAGCTAAAATGTTCCAAGGATGGAATATCTCAACTGGAGCAGCAAATGCAACTAAATTGACAGAAGCAAAAGCTGTTTTAGAAGAAATCGTTAATAGTGGTAAATTCAGATTGGTTGATCTTTACAGAGATAACCATGATGCTAGCACTCGTAACAATGCTGAATCCATCTTTGAAATTCAGTATGCTTCTTCTTCTGCTAACGCTGATGCTGCTAATGCAGGTGTGGGTCTTGCTCACCCTTACGCTTCACCTTGGGGATGTTGTGGTTTTTACCAACCGTCTCAAAACTTGGTTAACGCTTTCAAAACTGAAAACGGTTTACCAATGTTAGATACATTCAATAATAGTGATGTTAAGAATGATCAAGGTGTTAGGTTAGAGGCAGCTTACACTCCAGATGCTGGAGAATTAGATCCTCGTTTAGACCATACTGTTGGACGTAGAGGTATTTTATTCATCGACTACAAAATTCACAATGTGGATTTCATCCGTGATCAAACTTATGCAGGACCGTATTCTCCAAAGAAACACATTCCTTCTAAGGCATTTACAGGTATCAACGGTTGGGGTAACTTAACTTCAAACAACTACAGAATCTTGCGTTATAGCATGATTTTATTGTGGTTGGCTGAGTGTGAAGTTGAAATCGGAAGCTTAGAGAAAGCGCGTGCTTTGGTTAATCAAATCAGAACTCGTGCAGCTAATCCAGCTGGTTTTGTTCAAAAAGCTACTCAAGGTGCAACTCGTGATGCTTACAAATTAGAGTTTGATTCAAACGGAGCACCAGTTCCTGCTGCAAACTATGTAATCAAAAACTATACTGGAGCTTGGACTGACAAAGATGTTGCTCGTAAAGCAGTTCGTTTTGAGACACGTATTGAGTTCGCAATGGAAGGTCACCGTTTCTTTGACTTACAAAGATGGGGAGCTTCTGCAGAAGTATTGAATAGATACAATGCAGCTGAATCAAATAAGCGTGTATACAAAAAAGGTGCAAACTTTGTAAAAGGAAAGCATGAGTTCTTCCCATTACCTCAAGAAGCGATCGATCGTTCTGAGAAAGATGGAAAAGCTACTTTAGAGCAAGATCCTGCTTACAAATAGTTAATTTTGATTTTGCAGTTTTTAAAAGAACAGAGATGGCATTTGCTGTCTCTGTTCTTTTTTTTTGTTATTTTTATTGAATAATTCATTCCACCCCCTTTCATGAAATTTCATTCTTTTATCCTTGGCCTTAATTTTGTTTTGATATGCATTATTTTACAAAGCTGTCAAACCCAAGAAAATAGCTTATTTACTGAACTCTCAGCTGAAGAAACAGGCATTCAGTTTTCCAATCGAATCAGTGAAAATGATACCATGAACATTCTCACTTTTGAGTATGTGTATAATGGCGGGGGAGTAGCTTTGGGAGATTTTAATAATGATCAAAAAGTAGATATTTATTTCACTGGAAATCAAGTTGCCAACAAATTATACCTAAATGGAGGTGTAGATAAAAATAATCAATTGAAATTCAAAGATGTTACTCAACAAGCAAATGTAGCTGGTGAAGGTAAATGGAATTCTGGAGTTGCTTTGGTAGACATTAATAATGATCATTTACTGGATATTTACGTTTGCGCTACGGTGAAAAAAGTAGGGAGTCAAAGAGCCAATATCCTATATATTAATCAAGGATTGGATAAAAATGGAATTCCAAGTTTTAAAAACATGGCTGAGGAATATGGCATAGCAGATACGACTCATACGACCAATGCCAATTTCTTTGATTATGATAACGACGGAGATTTAGATTTGTATGTCGTGGTAGACGAAATGGCTGACATTCATTACCCCAATATGTATCACCCTAAAATAAAGGATGGTTCATCTAGATTAACTGACAGATTATACCGAAATGATTTTGATCCAAAAACCCAACATGCCCATTTTACGGATGTTTCTAAAGAAGAAGGTATATTGATTGAAGGTTTTGGGCTAGGGATCAATATTACAGACATTAATCAAGATGGTTGGAAAGATATTTATGTAACCAATGATTACCTCAGCAATGATTTATTGTACATCAACCAGCACAAAAATGGTAAACACACAGGATTTATCGACCAAGCCGATCTCTATTTTAAACACACTTCTCATTCTGCCATGGGAAATGACGTCAATGACATCAATAATGACGGATTAGTGGATATTATGGCTGTTGATATGATGGCCGCAGATAACTATCGGAAAAAAATGTTGACCATGGCCAATAATTATCAAACTTATCAAAACAACGATAAATTTGGTTATGCTTATCAGTTTCCTAGAAATACCTTACAATTAAATCGGGGAAAAGACCCCAAAACAGGTATTCCTGCTTTTAGTGAAATTGGTCTGATGGCAGGTGTTGCAGAAACAGATTGGAGCTGGACACCCATGGTAACTGATTTTGATAATGATGGCTTAAAAGATATGATCATCACCAATGGTTTTCCAAAAGATATCACGGAACAAGATTTCATGGTGTATCGAGCTGAAAAAGGCAACTTTGCTGAACCTCAATTTCTCTTAGAGATGATTTCTTCGGTAAAAATCCCGAACTATGCATTTAAAAATAAGGGAAATTTAGGTTTTGAAGATGTTTCCCAAAAATGGGGTATTAAAAAGCCAAGTTTTTCCAATGGAGCAGCTTATGCTGACTTGGACAATGACGGTGATTTAGATTATGTGGTGAACAACATCAACGATTCCGCCTCAGTTTATCGGAACAACGCCATACAATTTGCACCGGAAAAAAGCCATTTCCTTCGAGTTCAATTGAAGGGCTTAGGCCAAAACATACAAGGAATTGGCGCAAGTATCCAAATCAAATACAACAAAAATGAAGTACAATTTTATGAATTTACTCCTTACAGAGGATATTTATCTACCATTGAATCTGTGGCGCATTTTGGTTTAGGTGAAACCAAAGAGATAGATGAATTAAAAATTATTTGGCCAAATGGGAAACAACAAATTTTAAACCATTTGAAAGTCAACCAAGTGATTACTCTAGAGGAGAAGAATGCACAGGCTTATTTGCCGAAACCAGTTAATTCGCATACTTTATTCACAGAAATTACCGATCAATTGAACATTCTTTACAAGCACATTGAAGACGATGCCATTGATTTTAACAATCAAAAACTTTTACCCCATAAATTCTCACAACAAGGACCTTGTCTGGCTGTTGGAGATGTTAACGGGGATCTAATTGAGGATGTATTTATTGGAGGTTCTAGTAAACACAAAGGCCAATTTTTGATTCAAGACAAAAATGGAAACTTCAAATCCATGGATCTTCTTTCGGGAAAAGATGGTTTTGCTAAAAATCAAGAAGACATGGGCTCCTTGCTTTTTGATATGGACAATGATCAGGATTTAGATTTATATCTTGTGAGCGGAAGTAATGAATTACCCTTGTTGGATCCAGGTTACCAAGATCGAATATTCATCAATGATGGAAAAGGGCATTTTACAGAAAATACCTCCATTTTACCTGCCTTTGCCAAAAGTGGATCCTGTGTGAAAGCAGTGGATTTTGATCATGATGGTGATTTAGATTTGTTTATCGGGAATAGGGTAGAACCTGGATTTTATCCAAAACCTGTGAGCAGTTATTTATTGAGAAACGAATTTCCTCGTTTAAAATTTACGGATGTTACGACTCAGATAGCACCTGAATTAAACCAAATCGGATTGATTTCTGATGCATTATGGTCAGACACGGATAACGATGGCTGGCAAGATTTGATTTTAGCAGGCGAATGGATGCCAATTCGAATCTTTAAAAACGAAAAAGGCAAATTTAAATCGATTCAATCATCGGGAATAGAACACAAATT
>JBILRJ010000118.1:0-8574 GCA_044372695.1 Spirosomataceae bacterium | reverse complement strand
TACCTTGGTTAAATTGATTCAATAAACCTTCTTGGCGTTCTTTTGGATTCTTGGCGATGTCCAATAAGCGGATAATATCTTTGACATGGTTAGTCTCCTCACCTGCAGCTTGAATATTCCAAAGTGTACCCTCTGGGGAAAATACAATAAACGTAGGGGTGGTTGCAACATAAATTTTACGCTTTCTTAAAAAAGCATTTGCTTCCTTTTGACTTAGATCCAATTGGTAAGCATGGAAGTTTTTGGATAAGTAATTTTTTATTTCGGGCTTTCTAAATGTCTCGTCATATGCCATGCAATGGTGGCAAGTAGGTAAGTAAGCTTCTAAAAAAACGGGTTTGTTTTCTTTTTTTGCCAAAGAAAAAAGATTTTCCAAATCACCACTTAGTTTGCGAAAAGATGGATTTGGCAATTTTTGGCCAAAAACTTCACTTAATCCGCAGAGAAAAAGCATTGTCAGTATTAAAATTCGAGTCATAAAAGTATTTTTTTCAAAAGTACATTATCCTGCCCAATTTTCCCTATCCAAATTTCGATAGGTAATCGCTTCCGCGATGTGGTGGGTTTCAATGTTTTCACTTCCGCTCAAATCTGCAATGGTTCTAGATACTTTTAAAATTCGATCATAGGCTCTTGCAGAAAGTTGCAATTTTTCCATGGCATTTTTTAAAATCTGTTGTCCCGCATCCGATAATTGACAAACTTTTTTCACTAATTCTGAGCTCATCATCGCATTGCAGTGGGTAATGTTTTGGCTTTCAAATCGATTTATTTGGATATTTCTGGCCACTATCACTCTTTTTCGAATCTTTTCACTAGACTCTGCTACTCTTTGAGAGGTCATTTCCTCAAAATTTACGGGAGTGATTTCAATGTGCATGTCTATTCGATCCAAAAGTGGCCCTGAAATTTTATTTAAATAGCGTTGAACAATTCCTGGACCACAGACGCAATCTTTAATTGGGTGATTGTAATATCCGCATGGACATGGGTTCATGCTGGCAATCAACATAAAATTGGAAGGAAATTCTACCGCCCATTTTGCCCTTGAGATGAGTACTTTTCGATCTTCAAGAGGTTGACGCATGACTTCCAAAGAATTTCGGTTGAATTCAGGTAATTCATCTAGGAATAGAACACCATTGTGAGCCAATGAAATTTCTCCGGGTTGAGGAGTTGAACCTCCACCCACTAATGCAGCGGTTGAAATGGTATGGTGTGGATTTCGGTAGGGACGAGTTGAAATCAAGGAAGACTTGCCAATAAGTTTACCGGCCACAGAATGAATTTTGGTGGTTTCCAACGCTTCCTTTAAAGTAAGAGGAGGCAAAATACTTGGGATTCTTTTGGCTAACATGGTTTTTCCAGCGCCAGGCGGGCCCACCATGATCAAATTATGTCCTCCAGCCGCAGCGATTTCGAATGCGCGTTTTGCATTTTCTTGACCTTGAACATTGGCAAAATCTACATCAAAATTTTGCATTCGGTCAAAAAATAAATTTTGCGCATCTACTTCAATTCTCGGGAAAAACTGTTTTCCTTTTAGAAATTGGATGGTATCATAGAGTGTTTCCATGCCAAATACTTCAACTTCTTTCACTACCGCCGCTTCGATGGCATTTTCTTTGGGTAAAATGATTTTTTTAATTCCTCTTTTCTGCGCTTCCATTGCTATGGGCAATGCTCCTTTGATAGGCCTCAAGCTTCCGTCTAATGACAGTTCTCCCATAATGACATAATCGTCAAGTTGCGGAAAATGTACCTGCTCAGAGGCATGTAAAATGGATAATGCAATGGGTAAATCATAGGCCGATCCTTCCTTTCTGACATCCGCTGGTGCCAAATTAACGACGACCTTTCTTCTCGGAAAAAAAAATCCAATGTGCTTAATGGCAGATTCAACCCTTTGAATGGATTCTTTAATGGTAGAATCTGGTAAACCGACCAAAAAACACTTGGTTCCTTGGTCAACGCTTGTTTCTATGGTGATTAGGTAGGCGGAAACTCCAAATACAGCGCTTCCATAAGTTTTTGCTAACATTATATTAATTTATGTCAGCAATATAAAATCAATTTAGTTAAGGTCTAATCAGTTAATTGGACTTTTTCATTATTTACCAATAAGTTGATTTTTTTTCCAAAAATCAAGGGATAATTATTCGGAATATGTCCACTTGGAAAGTCAAATGCTATGGGATAATCATATTCTTGTGTATGTTCTAAAACCAAAGCTTCCAAGGATTTTCCCATCTTTAGTTGTGCTTCCTCGCAATCGGTAAATCCTCCGATGAGTAATCCTGATAGTTTGGCTAAAATCCCCGCTCTTTTTAATTGTAGCAACATTCGGTCAACATGGTACAACCTTTCACCTACTTCTTCGATAATCATGATCTTTCCAGTGGAATCGCCAAAGCTATCGCTACCCAACAAATGAACCAATAAGGAAAGATTACCTCCAAATATTTCTCCCGAGCTTTCCCCCATCTTATTCATTGGATGTGCTTCGAGTTCAATGTTTGTTTTCCCTTCAAAAAGAAGTTCTTTTAATTTCAGCAATGCAAGAGTCCCATTTTCTTGCACATAATTATGCGGCATAGGACCATGTATGCTTCCTAAGCCTATGGAGTCAAGATGCATTAAAAGGGCTGTGATATCTGAGAAACCAACAATCCATTTGGGATGATCCAAAAGTGGAGAAAAATCAATTTTATCCAGAATTCTGCTGGATCCATAGCCTCCTCTTAAAGGTAAAATGGCTTTAATATGGGGATCGTTGATGGCCAATTGCAGATCGGAACGTCGTTCTTCGTCAGTTCCAGCAAAACCAAAATATTGGTTAAAAGAATTGGGAGCAATGATTACCTGAAGTCCCCAATTTTCCAAAATTTCAATGCCTTTTTTCCAATTCTCTGTAGAAGGAGGTGAGGCTGGAGATAGAATCATTACCTGATCACCTGGTTTTAAAAGATTTGGAACGCGCATATTATGAATTATTATATTGCAAATTAAATCAATTTATGTTTTTTTAAACCCAATTTGCCACGGTTTAATCTCAAAATTTGTAATTTCGCAAAAAATTACCATTTTGATAGTCACTAAAACCCTTGATATTGTGCACCCAGTGTTTAACCCACATGCTGGATGGGCGCAGGACTTATTTCATTATTTTAACTTGTTTCGCTCAAAAATTCCTCATGACTTAATTGTTTCTGTTTATGTGGTCAATGATGGAAGTAAACAGGGTATTTTGGCTGATGATATTCGGTTTTTGGAGAACTCTTTAACGCATTTTCATTTTATTTCTTTGCCTCAAAACCAAGGAAAAGGTGCCGCTCTACGCAAGGCTGTTCAACAAACAAAAGGAGAATTAGTAATTTATACTGACGCGGACTATCCCTATTTAATTGAGAATGCCACTAAAATGGTGGAGCTTTTAATGAGAGATCAAGCGGATATTGTGGTAGGTGTTCGAGACGAACAGTATTATGACCAACTCCCATTGAAACGAAAAATATTTTCTTTGTCTTTGAAAGTGATGAATTACCTCTTTTTCCCAAAATTAAAAGTAAAGGATACTCAATCAGGCTTAAAAGGATTTAATCGAAAAGGGAAAGAAGTTTTTTTGAAGACCAAAATCCAGGCCTTTTTATTTGACATGGAATTTTTGGTATTAGCATCTAAGAGGAAACATATTCGCATTGATTGGATTTATTTGCAAGCTCGGGAAGGGGTGAAATTTTCCACCATGAAAGCCAAGACTATTTTGACAGAATTGCTCAATTTTTCTTCTATTTTAGTCCGAGAAATTTTCAAATAGGATGAATAAAATATGTATCACCATCGATGTTGAAGAATGTGATGTCCCTACCGAATATGGCTATGATTTGACATTGGAGGAACAATTAGCTGTTTCTAGAAAGGGATTGGTTAATTTTATGCAAATTGTAGAAGATGAAAAAATACCCATCACTATTTTTTGTACGGGTGTTTATGCTCAAAATAATCCAGATTGGATCAAGCAATTACCTGATTTACACGAATTGGCCTCTCACGGATTTTTTCATGGAAAATTTGATGCGAAAACTGATTTAATCTCCTCCAAATTACTGTTGGAAAAATTAAGTGGGAAACACGTGACGGGTTTCCGAATGGCTAGAATGCAGCACGTTGATGAATTGGAAATTAAAAAAGCGGGTTATACCTATCATTCTTCTTTAAACCCCACTTGGATTCCAGGAAGGTACAATCATTTGAAATCTCCTAAAGTACCATTTTTCGAACATCAATTATGGAATATACCCGCTTCCGTTAGCCCAAACTTACGGATTCCTCTATTTTGGTTGTCATTTAAAAACTTTCCATTGGCATTTTATAAAAAATTAGCAAAAGATGCGTTAAAGGCAAATGGTTTCCTTAATATTTATTTTCACCCATGGGAATTCACTGATTTATCAAAGTATCCACTTCCCAAACACCTTAGCAGGGGTTCACAGGGGGCGCTGGCTAAAAAATTGCGCTATTTTATTCAGTGGTTGAAACGGGAGCAATTGGGTGATTTTTCTACCATCTCAGACTATGTTAACACATTGAAAAAATGAATCTAGATAAGCATTGGTACAAAAATGGGAAGGTATTACTGGCTCTTTGGGCTTTAGCTGGTATTGTGACGGCCATCAAGCAATATTCCTTGGGAGAAATCAATTCCCACATCAATAACTTCATCATTTTTATTTCGAGTTACGGTCATTTTATTCAGAAGGTAAATTTGTACGAATTGTATCCTAAAGAGTATTTTGATTTGTATTTATATGGACCGATATTTTCAATATTGATCGCTCCATTTGCTTTATTGCCCACAAGTTTGTCTTTAGTCATTTGGAATACATTGAATAGTTTGGCCTTATTTTGGGCAGTTTGGAATTTGCCTTTGGGCATAGAAAAGCAGACAGGGATCGTGTGGATCATTTTTAATTCCCTTATTACAGCTTTATTGAATACCCAATTTCATGCTTTGTGTGTTGCAATGATTATTTGGTCTTTCATTTTTGTCAAATTAGACAAAGGGTTTTGGGCTACTTTATTAATTGTTCTTGGGATTTTCATCAAATTATATGGAATAATTGGCTTGGCTTTTTTCTTTTTTTCACCCAATAAAACCCGGTTCTTACAATACCTGACTTTTTGGTCGATCATCGTTTTTGGCTTGCCTATGCTGTTAGGAGGTTGGGAATATGGAATCCAATGTTACATCGATTGGAGGAATGTTCTGACGCATAAAAACGATATCAATGTGGATCTTTTAAATACTCGAACAGATGTATGTGTGATGGGAATGGTGCGGAAATTATCAGGAAATGGACATTTGTCTAATTTGTGGTTTTTAGTACCCTCGATGTTGGTCAATGCATGGGTGTTTTTTCAACCCAAAAAATGGAATGATTCAGTTTTTCAATTGAGAATTTTGGCATTTATGCTGATTTACTTAATGTTAGCTAGTACCGGAACCGAATCTCCGACCTTAATTATGGCATTTCCAGGTGTAGGTATATGGTTTGTTTTGAGCAAAAAAAAATCATATCATTGGTTTGTGTTGATTTTTGCTTGTTTGATTTCCAGTTTCTCACCTACGGATATATTCCCCAAATTTATACGAGAAAATATCATTAATCCATATGGATTAATGATATTTCCCTTGTTAATTATTTGGTTTTTGTTGGCTTGGGAATTGCGATTTGAACCTGAAAACAGTGCTAAAGAGGAGGTTCTATAAAAAAATCACTTCTTTTATGATGTTGTTACTTGCTGATTTGTTGATGAGTTCAATCATTTTATTTTTGGCCATCATAAGTTCCTTTTTTAAAGGAGCGGAGTCAAGTTTTAAGTAGAGTTTTTCATTTTTAACGTAGACGGACAAGGTTCTTGCTGCGATGGGTTTCCCCATGATTTGCTCCCAATTGAATTCTACATATGTTTCATCAAATTTATTTTGCAATTGGTATATTTTGAGCAAAGATTCTATGGCTTCTTTCAATGAATGGCTCTCGTTTTTTCTGTTGGAGGCTCTAGGAATTTTAGGAATGAAAGGGGAATCCATGGAACAAATTTGATGATAATTTCAAAGTTAATCGAAAAAACAGTCGAAAAATGAAACTTTGCGACCAAATTTTCATTTTTTTTCATTTTTTTTTAATTTTTTAATTCTCAAAAAAGTACCCTATAAAGCATGAATTTTTGAAGAAAATATCAAGATAGTACAATGGTTGAGAAAAAATGGCAATAAAATTCCAGTCATAGGACTTTGTAGGTTATTAAAATTAAATTAGAATTGCATTACTTTTGCTTTTAAGAGAAAAACACCGAAACCCAAAACGATGAAAACTACGGTGAAATGTTTTTCCAAAAGTGTTGTTTAACAAATAATTCTTTAACCCCCAAATTACAAACTAATGAGTACACAACAACCAAAGCCAGCTGCTAAGCCAGCTGCAGCACCCAAAAAATCAGGCGGTATTTCTGCAGGATTAATTTTAGTTATTTTATTTGTCATTGCCCTACTTATTTACAATTTTGTCATGGGTGATGGATCTCACTTTGAAGGTGGCACTAGCGAAGGACACCCACTTCCTGGCGATTACTTTGGTATCGTTTACAAGGGTGGTGTAATTGTACCGGTTTTAATGACTTGTTTCTTAACATCATTGACATTCTCTATTGAGCGTATGATCACTATTGGAAAAGCAAAAGGTACAGGTGATGTAAATGCTTTTGTTCGTTCTATTCAAGCAGCTTTAGACAAAGACGATGTTGAGTCAGCAATCAAAGCTTGTGACAAACAAAAAGGTTCAGTAGGAAACGTAACGCTTTCTGCCATCAAAAAATACAAGCAACTTATTTCAGATAGTTCTTTGGACAAGGAGCAGAAATTAGCTTCTTTGAGCAAGGAAGTGGAAGAGGCTACTTCATTGGAATTGCCAATGTTGGAGAAAAACTTGACCATCATTGCTACATTAGCTTCGGTATCAACTTTGATCGGTTTGTTAGGAACTGTAATTGGTATGATCAAGGCGTTCTCGGCTTTAGGTAATTCAGGAGGATCAACAGATTCAACTGCTTTAGCAAATGGTATCTCTGAGGCACTTGTTAATACAGCATTAGGTATTGGTACCTCGGCTATCTGTATCATTGCTTATAACTTATTTACCTCTAGAATTGATGAGTTAACTTACAGCATTGATGAAATTGGTTTAAGTGTAAACCAAAATTATGCTACGCATCACAATTAATATTTGAACCACGGCAGATTTATCTGCGTGCACATTATTTTTTCACAGTTCAAATTTAAATTGTTATGCCAAAAGTTAAAGCCAAACGACAAAGTGTTTCACTCGATATGACAGCGATGTGTGACGTGGCTTTCCTTTTATTGACGTTCTTCATGTTAACCGCGAAGTTTCGTCCTGAGGAGGCAGTTACGATAGTACCACCGTCATCTATTTCAGAGAAACCTTTGAATGCAAAAGATGGATTATTGACCATCAGCGTTTCAAATGAAGGAGGAGTATATTTGGCAACCGACGATGCTGCGGCGAGGGAGTTTATGTTAGAGCGTATGGCTAATCGCTATGGAGTTGCTTTGACAGCTACTATGAAGAAGAATTACATGTCTTCAGAAATTGTAGGTTATCCAGCGGGTGCAATGCGTCAGGTGTTAGGTATGAAACCGTCTGAAGCGAAAGATAAAGGTTTTCTGAAAGGAGTCCCAACCGACTCTACCAATAATGAATTATCATATTGGGTAGGATATGCCAAGTTATCGAATCCTGAGTTGAAGATTGCCATTAAGGGAGATCAAAACAGTAATTACAAGATTTTTGCTGACGTGATTGGTACTTTGCAAGCGCAAAATATCAACATCTTCCAATTGGTTACTTCACCAGAGAATAGACCCAAATAAAAGTTTACATTTTTAATTAGAATAAGAAATGGCAGAAATAGATAGCTCCGGTGGAGGCAAGAAAGGCGGAGGTAAAAAGCGAAGTAAAAAAATGTCAACCAAAATTGACATGACCCCAATGGTGGACTTAGGCTTTTTATTGATTACTTTCTTTATGTTGACGACTACGTTGGCAAAGCCTGTAACCATGCAATTAAACATGCCTGACAAAACGGATACAAAGGAAACATCACCTGTAAAATTGTCGGAAACCTTAACGGTTATTCCTGATGAAAATAAGGTGTATTATTACCAAGGTATTCCAACTGAGTCAGCTACAGTTTTGGAGGTTACCGATTATTCAGCTACCGGAATTCGTAAGGTAATTACGGATTTGAAAGCGAAAATTGGTAATAACTTTACCTTAGTAATTAAGCCGACGAAGAAAGCGAAGTATCGTAATATGGTCGATATGCTTGATGAATGTGCGATCACAAACAATAAGCGTTACGCCTTATTGGAAATTGATCCAGCTTCTGAGGATTTGATAAAACGTTCAGGTAAATAATGGGTTTATCCCTTTTAATTAATTTTTAAATAGAATCAAATATGTCACAAGTAATAAGCAATGATGCTACGTT
>JBILRJ010000117.1:0-8575 GCA_044372695.1 Spirosomataceae bacterium | reverse complement strand
CTTCGTAATTTATCAGTTTTCACTCAAATCTTAAGTAAGGGATACCGGTAATTGTTAGAAGGTTATTTTGACAAGTACAAATTAGCAGCTTATAACTTTTATATGAAATTTCAACCCTTAATTCGCATTAATAGGTAAAAGGTAATAGGTAAGATGTAAGAGGTAAGAGGTTTTCTCTCTTCTCTCTTCTTCTCTTTTCTATCTTCTCTTTTCTATCTTCTATCTTCTATCTTCTATCTTCTCTCTTCTCTCTTCTCTCTTCTCTCTTCTCTCCTTCCCGTCTTCTCTCTTCTCATTTTCTCTCTTCTCATTTTCTCTCTTCCCGTCTTCTCTCTTCTTTAAACAATCTTTCCATACAAATCAAACTCCTCTGCCTTGTCAATTTTAACCTGAACAAAATCACCTAAACGGGCATATTGTTCCGCTGAAATCAATACTTCATTGTCTACTTCCGGGGAATCAAATTCGGTTCTTCCGACAAAGTATCCACTTTCTTTTCGGTCAACCATTACTTTGAAGGTTTTACCTACTTTTTCCTGATTCAACTCTTCTGAAATTCCTTGTTGCAAGGCCATGATGTCATCGGATCTTTCTTGTTTGGTATCTTCTGGAACATCATCTTCCACCAAATAAGCGTGCGTATTTTCTTCATGAGAGTAATTGAAAATGCCCAATCGGTCAAATCGCATTCTTTCAACAAACGAATAGGTTTCTTCGAAATCTTCTTCCGTTTCTCCTGGATAACCTGAAATCAAGGTTGTTCTTAAGGCAATTCCGGGAACAGTTTCTCTAATCTGTTGAACTAAATCCTCCGTTTTTTGACGAGTAATACCACGGCGCATTCTTTTTAATACTCCATCAGAGCCACTTTGAAGAGGCATGTCTAAGTACTTGCAAATATTGTCTCTTTCTGCCATGGTAGAAAGAATTTCAGTAGGGAAACCCGCTGGATAGGCATATTGTAAACGTATCCATTCAATTCCATTGACATCTGATAATCTTTCTAATAATTCTTTCAATTGACGACCGCTACTTCCTCCGCTTTGCTTGAAATCTAGTCCGTAAAAAGTTAAATCTTGAGCAATAAGGATCAATTCTTTCGTTCCTTTTTTGGCTAATGATCCAGCTTCTTTGACCAGTTCCTCCATGGATCTAGAAACGTGCTTGCCTCTCATGATAGGAATGGCGCAAAAGCTACAAGGGCGGTCACAGCCTTCCGCAATCTTTAAATAGGCGTAATGGGCTGGCGTAGTTAACAATCGTTCTCCCACTAATTCTTGTTTATAGTCCGCTTTCAAGGCTTTCAACAATCGAGGTAATTCATTCGTCCCAAAAAAGGAATCTACTAAAGGTATTTCTTTTTCTAAATCGTCTTTGTAACGATGGGATAAGCAACCAGTTACATATAATTTATCAATTTTACCTGCTTCTTTGGCATCTGCATAACGTAAAATTGTGTCGATGGATTCTTGTTTTGCATTATCGATAAAGCCACAAGTATTAATTACCACGATATTCGCTTTGTCTTTTTTAGCTTCGTGGGTAACCTCTAAGCCATTTCCTTTCAATTGAGTAAAAAGTACTTCGGAGTCCACAAGATTTTTGGAACAGCCTAAGGTAATGATATTGATGGAAGGTTTCGGTGCGACTTTGGTTTTCATGCGAAAAATTAAATGAAACGCAATTTACGATTTTTAATTCAATTTGAGTGGATATTAGCTTTTCATCCATTGAAGGATAATTGATCGTCTAAGATTTTTTTGTTCTTGTGATAAATAAAATGAATACTTTTAGTAGTATTGTAAAATCAAAAAATAAAACTAAATCTATGAAAAAAATTATTCTAACTACCGCCATTTTTGCGATGGCATTCAGCTCATTTTCTCAAGCTATTAATAGTTTGACTAAAAAAGAAAAAAAAGACGGCTATCAATTATTGTTTGACGGAAAAACATTTTCAGGTTGGCATGCGTATGGGAAACCGGGTAAAGTGGGTGCTTCTTGGTCGGTTGAAAATGGCGCATTTGCCTTTGATGTTTTAAAGAAGGATGGTGGCGATTTAGTAACAGACGAATCATTTGACAATTATGACTTTTCCGTTGATTGGAAAATTTCTCCTAATGGAAATTCAGGCATTATTTTTAATGTAACGGAAGATCCCGCAAAATACCGAAATACTTATAACACAGGACCAGAAATGCAGGTTTTAGATGATGCAGGACATCCAGATGGCAAAATCAATAAGCATAATTCTGGCGACTTATATGACTTAATTAAGTCTTCTCAAGTAACCGTTAAGCCGGTAGGCGAGTGGAATACTGCACGAATTGTCAATAATCGTGGTTTGCTACAATTGTATTTAAATGGAGTAAAAGTCGTTGAAACTCGTTACGATGATGAAAATTGGAAAACGATGATTGCGAAATCAAAATTCAAGGTAATGCCGGGCTTTGGTGTTAACATGAAAGGCCACATCGCTTTACAAGACCATGGCAATCCAGTTTGGTACAGAAATATCAAGATTAAGAAATTATAAATTATGAATTATTAATTATGAGGTACGATTTATACTTTTTTGTTAAATTCATACCTCATAATTTTTTAATTTTATTGGATATCCTTGTTTAGGCATGGATATTTCCTTTCTAGAAAAAATAAAAAGGCTTGCTGTTTAGCAAGCCTTTCGTTATTTAAGGGGATTTGATTTTAGTACAAAAAAATTGTCCAAACCAAAAGATTGATGATTACACAGTAATTCAATAAAGGTTATAAATTGATGGAATTGATTTGATTTTTTTACCGCTGAAACTATTTGTTTCGATCAAATACAATGGCGGTTAGGAGAAAAGAAATCGAACGACGTCTTTCGTATACAAAGGTCGTTCAAAGCCACTTAATAAAAAAAGATTTTAAAAATTATTTTTTCAACTCAAAGCCATGGCCTAAGACTTTAGTTTTAATTCGCAAAAGATTCATGTCCGAGGTGATGAACAAGGTTTTGCCATCTTCTCCAAACGCCACGTTTGAATTCGCATTATCCGTAATGATTCTACCTAACAATTTACCTTTGGAATTAATGATCAAAACGCCACCTGGACCGGTTGTCCAAATATTTCCCTTCTCATCGATTTTCATTCCATCTGCTGATCCGTTTAATCCGCTTTTATGCATGGCATTTCCGTCAAAAAATACACTTGGTTCTCCCAAATTTCCATTTTTGTCAACAGGGTAGGCATTCCAAATTAAAGCATTTGGATCTGATTGTGCGACATATAATATGCTTTCATCTAAATTAAAAGCCAGTCCATTTGGTCGAGTCATGACTTTGGATTGAAGGCTTAAATTTCCTTTTGTGTCTATTTTAAAAACACCTTGATAATCTAATTCTTTTGCTGGTTCAGCCTTGCCTCGTCCAGGTAGTCCATAAGGGGGGTCTGTGAAAAAATAAGCACCAGAACTGTGTTGAACCAAATCATTGGGGCTATTCAATTTTTTACCTTCAAACAGGTGTGCCAAAGTCTTTTTTTGATCTGGATGGTGTATGGGCATTTCTGCAATACGCCTGTCTCCGTGTTCACAACTTACTAAATTGCCTTTTAAGTTGATAATTAAACCATTCGCACCTGGTTCATCTGAATAATGTTCTTTTCCTGTGTATCCAGCAGGCTTCAGAAATGTTTCTAATCCTTTGCTTGCACTCCATTTATGAATGACATTTTCTGGGACATCGGTAAATAGTAAAAAATTTTCTTTTTTCACCCAAACTGGGCCTTCTGACCAAGTAAATCCTTTGGCAATGATTTCAATTTTTGAATTTACATCCAATAATTGATCTAACTCTGGATCAATTCGTTCTATTCTGCCAATGCTTGGATAGGTTGTTTGTGCGTTCATGGATAGTATGGAAATGGCAGATAACAATAGAAAGGAGGAAAGAATGCGGCTTTTCATGTAAATAAGGCGTGCATCTTTCAATGCACGCCATTAGTTAAGATTATAAATTCATTTTTTTCAATTCTTTGACTGCAAAATCAGCTGCACGAGCTGTTAAAGCCATATAAGTCAAAGATGGATTCACACAAGAAGCGGAAGTCATGGCCGACCCGTCTGTCACGAATACATTTTTACATGCATGTGTCTGATTGTGGGCATTTAAAACAGAAGTTTTAGGATCTCTACCCATTCTAGCTGTTCCCATTTCGTGAATTGCCATTCCTAAATAAGAGCCATTGTCATGTGTTTTGACATTTTTCAAACCTGCGCTTTCCAACATTTCTTTGGCATCCTCCATCATATCCTTACGCATTTTCATCTCGTTTTCTTTCAAACCTGCGTCGAAAACAACAACTGGTACACCCCATTTGTCCTTAGTCGATGGATCTAAGTACATTTTGTTTTCATGGTAAGGTAGCGTTTCGCCAAAGCCTCCTAAATTCATCATCCATGGACCTGGTTTAGTTAAGGATTCTTTGTATTCTCCTCCAAAACTCAAATCACCAATTCCTCTGTTCCAACTTTGTCTTGATCCACCACCTTGGTAACCAAAACCTCTTAAATAATCTCTTTTGTCGTTTGCAATGTTTCGATATCTCGGAATATAAATACCATTGGCCCTTCTACCAATGTAATATTTGTCTTCATCACCTTCCCAAACTCCACTTGCCCCAGTTCTGAAGTGATGGTCCATTAAATTATGTCCCAATTCTCCTGAATCATTTCCAAATCCATTCGGGAAACGTCCTGATTTCGAATTCAATAATAAGGACGTAGAACTCACGGTTGAACCACATACAAAAATAACTTTTGCATAGTATTCTCTCACATCATGGGTGACAGTATCGATAACTCTTACACCCTTTGCTTTGTTCTTTTTCTCGTCATAGATGATTTCAGAAACCAATGAATCAGGTCTTAAGGTCAACAAGCCTGTTTTGGCAGCCGGTGGCAATGTACAAGATTGAGAACTAAAATAGGCACCATATGGGCATCCTAAGCGACACTTGTTGCGATACTGACAAGCTGAACGACCAATTCCCAATTGTGCTTGCTTGGCCTCTGATAAGTTAGCTACACGACCGATCGTCATGTTTCTACCTGGAAAATTCTTTTCAATTCTTTTACGAACCTCTTTTTCCACGCAATACATGTCCATAGGTTTCAAAAACTCTGAATCAGGTAATTGGGCAAGTCCCAATGCCTCACCAGAAATTCCGACGTGCTTTTCCACATATGAATACCATGGAGCAATGTCTTTATAACGAATAGGCCAATCAACCGCGATACCATCTTTCAAGTTGGCCTCGAAATCGATATCCGATAAACGATAGGTCTGGCGTCCCCACATGATGGATTTACCACCCACAATATTTGGACGAAACCAATCAAATCTTTGTACCTCTTTGTACATGGAATCCGAATCGTTGAACCAATAATCTTGAGTCATTTCATTGTAAGGGTAATCTCTTGCCAATTTAGGATGACTCGCTTTTTGTTCTTGGGTCAATAATCCATTGTATTTAAAATCCCAAGGATCTTTGTAGCTAGGAGTATATCCAGTGATATGTTCCATTTGTTTACCTCTATCTAATACCAAAGTTCTTAAACCTTTTTCGGTTAATTCTTTGGCGGCAAACCCTCCTGATACTCCAGAACCTACGACAATCGCGTCATATGTTTGTCCTTTTATTGCGTCGATATTTAAATTCATTGTGTTTCAGTTTAAAGATTAAATGGCCCAAGTTTTTTGACTTGCCGTCAATGGCATGCAACCATCAAATTTTCCGGGAATTGGAAGGTATTCCAAGGCTTTTGTTGCTCCAATTTCAGAGGTGAAATAACCCGTTGTGGTTAATTCTTTGATCATGAAAAAGAAAGTTGCCTGACCTTTTGTTTTTTTACGTGCTAAATCCGCCTCCAACATACTGGTAGTAAGAGCTTCTTTTTTTTGCGTCAAATTCGCTGATGCAAAACCTGAGCCAAACTTCGTTTGACAATCCGCATCTAACTTATTTAAACCAGCATAAAAAATATCTTGGTCCGCTTTTGTGTAGCAATCTCTAACTACCCGCACAATAAATTGTTCTACTTTGGCGGCTTTTGCACCAGGGGTGGTGGTACTAGGGATGATCACATCGGCAATTTCAGCAATCAAGGATTCTTGTTCTGCTGTGAATTTAACAGATTCTCCTTGGTTGATTTTTTTGCCTAACATTCCTGCCATTGCAGGTGCAGAAATCATACCTCCCATTAAAAATGCTACCCGCTGAATAGCATTTCTTCTGTCCATTTTTTTCATATTCAATTCAGTTTTTTTCAGTTCAATTTTACTGTATGATGAAATAATTAAATTTCTTCTTTAAAGAATTTCAAATATATGTAATTATTTCAAAAAAACTAATCCGATATGAATGCTTTCTGGAGATTATTTCTTCAATTTTACAGAAATATTTTTCATTTATGTCTAAGGCTCCCGCTGCAATTCTTGTTTCTGAATTAACGACTTCGCTACAGCTACATTTTGATGATATAGAATCTCAAGCCATAGCACATCGAATATTGGATATTTCGTTCGATTGTACGAAGTTGGATATTTACATGGGCAAAGAATTAACCCGCCCAGCCGACTGGCTGGACATCCTTGCTCGCTTAAAAAATGGGGAACCTTTTCAGTATGTTTTGGGAAAAGCATTTTTTAGGTCCGAGGTTTTTGAAGTTAACTCCAATACCTTAATTCCAAGGCCCGAGACCGCCGAATTGGTGGATCTGGTATTGGAAAAATTACCTACTTGGAAAACCAATCCCACTGTCTTGGATGTTGGTACTGGTTCGGGCTGCATCCCCATTTCCATCAAAATGGAACAAGCCCACGCTCAGGTTTATGCTTGGGATATTTCTAATGAGGCTTTGGAGGTTGCCAAAAGAAATGCTGATAAATTACATGTGGAAGTTCAATTTAGCCAAACGGATCTGTTTAAATGGGCTGAAAGTACACAACTTTGGGACATCATTGTATCAAATCCACCCTATGTGCTAGAAGATGAGGCCTCGCAAATGGAAAGGCATGTCTTGGATTTTGAACCACATCTTGCCCTATTTGTTCCGAATGATGATCCATTGAAATATTACAAAGCCTTAAGTGATTTTGCTAGTTGTAGCCTACATACGCATGGTTGGCTGGTTTTAGAGATAAATCGGGCTTATGGTCAAGAAATAATCGAGCTATTGAATTTGAATGGATTTACCAACATTTCCCTACACACCGATTTTAGAGATAATCACCGATTTGTGACTGCGATGAAGAGTTAGTAAAATTAACCTCAGCTCAAGATGTTCATAATTGATTTAATTGAAGTTTTTTAGGACCAACCTTGCACTATCTAGCGAAAACGTTTTTTCAATTCCATTTTTTTCACGCAAGTACGTGATCAGCTCTGCATAATCAAGGGCTTCTAGTCGGTTATTGCCTGGCATATATCCATCGTAAGACTTTCCATTTACTTGAATTGGACCTTTTTGCCCATATTTAAGCAAGTGTATGATTTGTGTTTCGTTCAAGCGTTTGAATAAATCCGTCTGAAAAACAGGGGGATATAGCTCTTTCAAACCTTTGCCGTCTTTTAAATGACAATTTTCACAGTGGATTTGATATAAATTCATTCCTTCAATAGAATATTGTTGTCTCAATATCTCTTCCTTACTTTGGCAAGAAAAGAGCCCTCCAACGCTTAGAATGATTAAATATAGTTTATTTTTCATCTATTTTTCTTTTAATAAAGTTTCCATATCCTCCATTAGATGATCTACTTCTTCAGATTTAGTTCCGTCATAAATACCGCGAACATGTTTATTTTTATCCACTAAAATGAAGGCCCCGCTGTGAACAAATCCACCTGCTTCGTTTTTATCCTCTTGCGCAGTAACCATGTACGATTTTTCCCCTAATTGATAAATGGCTTTTTTGTCACCCGTCAATAAATTCCATTTCGGCGCTTTAATTTGAAGTTTTTGAGCGTAGGTTTTTAATCTGTAAGGCCGATCAAAATCCGGATCAATGCTGTATGATACTAATCCTACGGACGTATTTTTTTGGTAACGTTCATAAAGCCTCAACATTTGTGTTTTCATTTTTGGGCAAATTGTTGGACAAGAGGTAAAGAAAAAATCCGCCACATAAATTTGATTATTGAATGTTCTTTCATTGACCCAAACCGAGTCTTGATTCAAAAATTGAAAGGCTGGGATTTTGTGATAAATGGTGTCTGATTTACCTGCGACTATTTGAATTGTCTTGGGCCCCAAATAAGGCAACTCTTTTTTTTCCGAACAGGAAATCAAGATAAATAGACAGATTAAACTACTTAGAAATGTATTTTTTTGCCGCATTTAGGGTAGAATCTGTGATATTTTGAACGTTTTTGAGTTGATTATACTGAGACTGTAGATAAAGTACTTGTTTTTTTATTTCCATTTTATCTAAGCTGTCAATCGAAAAATGGTGCATCCAGTCCATCATTTCAGTTTCCGCTTTGGATAAGGAAGTTATCAAGTTTTTTACATGCGTCGAGTCTTTTCCCGT
>JBILRJ010000116.1:0-8590 GCA_044372695.1 Spirosomataceae bacterium | reverse complement strand
TAGGTATTCGGAAGGTTATGGGGTTTCTCAGGCAGGAGTTCAATATGCTTTTGACAATGATTACAGTTTAATCATTTCCTTGGATTGTGGAATAAAGGCCCATGAGAAAATAGCTTGGTGCAATGAAAAGGGCATTGATTTTATTGTCTGCGACCATCACTTGCCAGATGCTACTTTGCCGGCGGCATATGCCGTTTTAGATCCCAAAAGAATAGATTGTCCATATCCTTTCAAGGAGTTGACGGGATGTGGAGTAGGTTTTAAATTGATTTGTGCATTGGCGCAAACGCATGAATTGGATATGGATCCGATTTGGGATAAATTGGATTTACTAGCTTGTAGTATTGCAGCCGACATGGTTCCTATTGTGGGGGAGAATCGTACTTTTGCTTTTTTTGGTTTGAAGAAATTGGGTGAAAATCCACTTCCAGGGCTGGCTTATTTATTGCAAAAAGCGGGGAAAAAGGCTCCAATTCAGATCACAGATGTGGTGTTTTCCATTTCTCCCATCATCAATGCCGCAGGAAGGATGGAGCATGCGCATGGTGCAGTGAAGTTATTATTAAGTGCTGATTTGGAGGAAGCGAGGGTCATGGCGGAGGCAGTTATTCAGCAAAATTTAGAGCGACGAGCCGTGGAGAAAGAAATTGTTGGTCAAGCATTAGCCATGTTTGAAACAAACGAATTTTTAAAATCGGCAAAAAGTTCAGTCTTGTTTTTTCCAGAATGGCACAAAGGGGTGGTTGGTATTGTGGCAAGTAAAATTCAAGAACAGTATTACCGGCCAACGATTGTTTTAACGGAATCAAATGGGCAGGTGGTAGGTTCTGCTCGGTCGGTCAAAGGTTTCGATATTCACCATGCTTTGGAGCAATGCGTGGATTTATTGGAACAATTTGGCGGTCATACGCATGCTGCGGGATTGCATTTACGGCATGAGAATTTGCCAAAGTTTATAGAAAAATTTGAATCTTTGGTGATAGCAGGTCTGGGGTCAGCGGTTAATCGGGCGGAGTTGCGGGTGGATTTACAGGTGCCGCTATCTGCCTTGACCTTATCCTTTCATGATAATTTATTAATTCGTTTATCCCCCTATGGGCCTAGTAATATGTTGCCCAATTTCGTGAGTAAAAAAGTGTATGTCCGAGATCGGCCGCAAATAATGAAAGAGGATCATTTGAAATTATTTTTGAGTGATACCATTGAAGGATCTGTTGTGTTGGAGGCGGTCGCATTTGGAATGAAAAAAGATTTTTACGAGGGACTATTATCTGCTTTTGAGCAAAATGTGCCGATTCAGGTATTGTTTCATTTAGATATTAATGAGTTTAGGGGAAATCGCACCTTGCAGTTGAGGGTATTGGATTTTAGCAATTCGATGAACTAATCGACTGAGGCCTAAATGATTTTAAAATTATTTTTATTTTCTTTATTGCATTTTTGAAAAATATCCTTACCTTTGCACTCCCGTTATACAGACGCAGTTTTTCATTCCGAAAGAGGTTGGCAGAACTTCTCGAATTAGTTTAAAGAACAAAACAATGCGATATAAAGGGATTAAATTAAGGTAAGCTTAATTTTTGTGTCAGAACTGGTATTGGTTAATGAGTGTTGAATGCCCGACCCATTGACTTAGTATTAAGCTACACAAGATGGTTTCTCACTGTTTGATAACAGTGCCTTCATCTTGTCAGCTTTACACCAATCTGTCTTTTTATTGATTCCTATATCATTTTTAAAATGATTTTGAATAAATTCTTACAACAAGCCTCGGTAGCCTTGTAAGTGTAATTTTTAACTAAAATATTATATGTCTGGAATTATTGGTAAAAAAATCGGAATGACCAGCCTATACATGGAAGACGGTAGATCCGTTGCATGTACGCTGATTGAAGCCGGCCCTTGTGTAGTAACGCAAGTAAAGACTGTAGAATCTGACGGCTACACAGCTGTTCAAATTGGATACGGTGAGAAAAAAGAGAAACACACAACAAAATCTTTGTTGGGACATTTCAAGAAAGCTAATACAACACCAAAGAAGAAATTGGTGGAATTTCGTACGTTCGAGCAAGCCTTGAGTTTAGGAGATGTATTAACAGTTGAGATGTTAGAAGTAGGAACGTTTATTGATGCGGTTGGTACTTCTAAAGGTAAAGGTTTTCAAGGAGTAGTGAAGCGTCACGGTTTTGCGGGTGTGGGTGGTCAAACTCACGGTCAGCACAACAGAGGTCGTCACCCAGGTTCCATTGGAGCTTGTTCATTTCCTTCTCGTGTATTTAAGGGATTGCGCATGGCAGGTCGTACGGGAGGTAATCGTGTTAAGGTTCAAAATTTAGAAGTTTTGAAGGTATATCCAGAGAAGAACTTGTTAGTAGTTTCAGGATCAGTTCCGGGAGCAAAGAACTCTTACATTATTATTGAAAATTAAAATTCATGAAAGGTGTAAGCCTTTCTTTATAGACATTCTGAAGCATGGAATTATCAGTATATAACATAGCAGGAAAAGATACAGGAAAGAAAGTAACTCTTTCTGATGAGATCTTTGGAATCGTTCCTAACGAGCATGTGGTTTACTTAGATGTTAAGCAGTATTTAGCTAACCAACGTCAGGGAACTCACAAAGCGAAGGAACGTGCTGAGGTAGCTCGTTCAACACGTAAGTTGAAGAAACAAAAAGGTACGGGTGGCGCTCGTGCGGGTTCAATGAAATCACCTTTGTTTAAAGGTGGTGGTCGTATTTTCGGACCTCGTCCTCGCGATTACCATTTCAAATTGAACAAAAAGGTGAAAGCTTTAGCACGTCAGTCAGCATTAGCTGCAAAGGCTCAAAGTGGAGACATCGCTATTTTGGAATCAGTTGCATTTGATGCTCCAAAGACGAAGGCATATTTAACTATGTTAAAGGCTTTTTCTTTTGATAACACAAAGACATTGTTGATTACCCCAGAAATGGACAAAAATGCGGTTTTATCAGGTCGTAACATTCCAAAAGCTAAAGTATCAACGGCAGCTGAGGTGAATACATATGATTTGGTGAATGCTTCTAAGTTGTTGATTACAGCTGAGGCGATTCAGAAAATTGAATTATCTTTTAGTAAATAATTTTCAGGACTTAGTTCTGTAATAAACGAAATATCAATGGGCATTATTAAACGTCCGGCTTTGACTGAAAAGTCTCAAGCCATGCAAGAAAAAGGCAAGTATGTGTTCGTAGTTGAGTTAACTGCTAACAAGATTGAAATTGCCAAAGAAGTAAAGAAAATGTACGGTGTAGAAGTAACTGCTGTTACGACTATGCGTCAAATTGGAAAAAAGAAATCCAAGAGTACACGTACTAAAGTTACTTCAGGTCGTACATCTACCTTTAAAAAGGCGATTGTTACGGTAGCAGCTGGTGAAGTGATTGACTTCTACCAAGGAATTTAATTAAATTAATTAAGGGGGTTCATCCCGATAAATTGAACTATATAAATGGCAGCAATTAAAAAATTAAAACCAACTACCCCAGGACAGCGTCATCGCATAGCGCCGACGTTCGAGGAGATTACTACGGATAAACCGTATAAGCCCTTGTTGGAGCCTATCAAGCGTACAGGAGGTAGAAATGCTGATGGTCGTCGCTCGATGCGATACATTGGTGGTGGTCATAAGCGTCGTTACCGTGTAATTGATTTTACACGTGCGAAGTTTGATGTTCCAGCAACAGTTTTAACTGTGGAATATGATCCAAATCGTACATCTCGTATTGCTCTTATTGAGTATGCAGATGGCGAAAAGTCTTACATACTTGCACCTCAGGGTATCCAAGTAGGACAAACTGTTATTTCAGGGACTTCAGTAGCACCAGAAATTGGTAATGCGATTCCTTTGTCTAACATACCTTTGGGTACGATTGTTCATGCAATTGAGTTGCAACCAGGAAGAGGTGCTGAAATGGCTCGTTCTGCTGGAACTTATGCTCAGTTGTTAGCACGTGACGGAAAGTATGCAACGTTAAAGTTGCCTTCAGGTGAAATGCGTATGGTTTTAGCACGTTGTTTAGCAACTGTTGGAACTGTTTCAAATGCAGATCACATGAACGTAAATTTGGGTAAAGCAGGTCGTCACCGTTGGTTAGGTCGTCGTCCACGTGTTCGTGGTGTTGTAATGAACCCAGTTGATCACCCGATGGGTGGTGGTGAGGGTCGTTCATCAGGAGGTCACCCTCGTTCTCGTACCGGTTTATTGGCTAAGGGTAAGAAAACTCGTAATCCAAAGAAGCACACTAATCGTCTTATCATCAGTAGAAGAAAAAAATAGTAGATGGCACGTTCACTAAAAAAAGGTCCTTACATTGATTACCGCCTTGATAACAAGGTTCAAACAATGAATGATGCTGGCAAGAAGTCGGTTATCAAAACTTGGTCTAGACGTTCAATGATTTCTCCAGATTTCGTTGGTCATACGTTCGCTGTACATAATGGAAATAAGTTTATTCCTGTGTATGTTACAGAAAACATGGTAGGTCACAAATTAGGAGAATTTTCGCCGACACGTAATTTCCGTGGTCACATTGCGAAAAAAGACAAAGGTAAAAAGTAAAGATCATGGCCTAAGGGCCATCGTAATCAGATATTCAAATGGAAGCAGTAGCTAAATTAAGAAATGTTCCTACCTCGCCTCAGAAGATGCGACTAGTAGCGGATATGGTACGTGGACAAAAGGTATCCAAAGCATTGGGTATTTTAAAGTTTGAGCCAAAGATTGGTGCGAAATCAATTGAGAAATTATTGCTCTCAGCGGTTTCTAACTGGCAGAATAAGCACGAGGGTGCAAGCATCGAAGAGGCTGATTTATTCATCAAAACAATTTTTGTTGATGGTGGATCTTCAATCAAGCGCTTACGTCCTGCACCTCAAGGAAGAGGACATCGCATTTTGAAGCGTTCAAATCACATCACTTTAGTAGTTGCCTCTTCGGAAGCTCCTGCTTTAGAAGAAACAAGTTCAGCAGAATAATTAACTATTAGAAAAAACAAGAAATGGGACAAAAAATTAACCCCGTTGGTTTAAGATTAGGCATCGTAAGAGGTTGGGATTCTAACTGGTACGGTGGTAAGACTTTCGCTGACAAGTTGGTAGAAGACGAAAAGATCAGAAAGTATGTAGCTGCTCGTATTCCTAAAGGATCTATCTCTAAAGTTATTATTGAGCGTACGCTTAAGCGCATCACTTTAACAATTAACACGGCTCGTGCTGGTGTGGTTATTGGAAAGCAAGGTGCTGAGGTAGATAAGTTGAAAGAGGAATTAAAAGCGATCACTGGCAAAGATGTTCAAATCAACATTTTTGAGATTAAGCGTCCTGAGATTGATGCTAAATTAATCGGTGAAGCAATTGCTCAACAATTACAAGCTCGTATTTCTTTCCGTCGTGCGATGAAACAAGCAATTGCTTCGGCAATGCGTGTAGGTGCTCAAGGAATTAAATTGAAGTTATCAGGTCGTTTAGGAGGTGCTGAAATGGCACGTTCTGAAGGATACAAGGAAGGTCGTATACCTTTGCATACATTGCGTGCAGATGTAGATTATGCTATCTCTGAAGCTTTAACGGTTTATGGAAAAATCGGTATTAAGGTATGGGTATTCCGTGGAGAAATTTTTGGAAAGCCTGATTTATCTCCTAATGCTAACATGGGTTTACAATCGACTTCAGCAGATTCTCGTTCAGGAGATCGTGGAGGACGTGGTGGACGTGATGATGATCGTCGTGGTGGCCGTTCTCGTGGCGGTGAGCAAGGCGGTGGTGATCGTAACAAACCAGGTGCTGCCGGTGGCGCTCGTGGAGGTAATAGAGGAGGAAAGCGTTAATTCGCTATAAATTAATTGTAAAAGACATTAGACTAATTATAAGATGTTACAACCTAAAAGAACCAAGTTTCGCAAGCAACAAAAAGGTCGCGTTAGGGGTCTTGCAACCCGTGGTCACGAAATAGATTTTGGATCATTCGCAATCAAATCTTTGGAGCCAGGTCGTATTACTGCGCGTCAAATCGAGGCAGCTCGTATTTCCGTGACTCGTGCGATGAAACGTGAGGGTCAAGTTTGGATACGTGTATTCCCTGACAAAGTTATTACCAAGAAGCCTGCTGAGGTACGTATGGGTAAGGGTAAAGGAGCTCCTGAATATTGGGTAGCGAATGTACGCCCTGGAACCATTTTGTTTGAATCCTCGGGTGTTCCTTTGGCGATTGCTCAAGAAGCATTACGTTTGGCCGCTCAAAAATTACCAATGCGCACGAAGTTTGTTGTCCGCAGAGATTATTCAGAATAGTTTTAAGCCTCGGTTTAACACTCAACATATCATATTGTTATGAAAAACGCAGATATAAATAAATTAGGAGTAGAGGAGTTATCAAAGCAAATTGTTGCTGAAAAGGAAATACTTGATCGTTTAAATTTGGCTCATGCCATTTCTCCGATCGAGAATCCAATGAGAATTCGTCAGACTCGTCGATTGATCGCTCGTTTAGAGACAGCTCTAACAGCTCAATCAAAAGCTTAATTAATTATTAATTTTTAATAGACCATTTCGAATAAGCTAATGGTCAATTGTTTAACAAGTCCAACCATGGAAAGAAATCTAAGAAAAGTAAGGATTGGGAAGGTGGTTAGTGATAAGATGGATAAGTCTATCACCCTAACTGTGGATCGTAAAGTGAAGCATCCCTTGTACGGCAAGTTCGTACAGAAAACAACCAAATTAATGGCTCATGATGAAAAGAATGAGTGCGGAATAGGTGATACTGTGAAAGTGATGGAAACCCGTCCTCTTTCTAAAAATAAGCGTTGGAGATTAGTAGAAGTTATCGCAAAAGCGAAATAATCTATCTCTTGTTATTCAAATATTTAAATTTTAAAGATCAAAGATAATGTTACAGCAAGAATCAAGATTGGGTGTAGCGGATAATTCTGGAGCAAAAGAAGTTTTAGTCATTCGTGTTTTAGGCGGTACTGGAAAAAGATATGCTTCTGTAGGAGACAAAATAGTAGTTTCTGTTAAATCGGCGCTTTCATCTTCAAGTATGAAGAAGGGTACAGTTTCAAGAGCAGTAGTTGTTCGTACTAAAAAAGAAATTCGTCGTAAAGATGGAACATATATTCGTTTCGAGGACAATGCTGCGGTATTGTTGAACGCAAATGATGAGCCAAGAGGAACTCGTATTTTTGGACCCGTTGCACGTGAACTACGTGAGGCAGGCTTTATGAAAATTGTTTCTTTAGCCCCTGAAGTATTATAATAAGCTGAGAATCAAACATATTGGAAATCCAATAGAAAGAATCAAACAATGGAAAAGCATACAAGTAAGCAAACTAAATTGCACATAAAAAAAGGAGATAACGTAATGGTTATCGCTGGTAATGCGAAAGGCAAAACTGGTGTTATCAAGGAAGTTATTGTTGATAAATCCCGTGCAATCGTAGAAGGAGCTAATTTGCAAACTAAGCACGTTAAGCCTTCTGCAAGCAATCCCCAAGGTGGTATTGAAAAACGTGAGGGATCCATTCATATCTCCAATTTAATGGTTGTAGAAAATGGTAAACCAGTTCGTACTGGACGTAAATTGAACGAAAAGGGCAAATTACAACGTTATTCAAAAGTTACCGGAAAATTTATTTCATAAATTGAACTTAACGCGTGGGTCGGAAATCCACAAAAATAAAAATGGCAGTACCTAGATTAAAAGAACGTTTTGTAAAGGAAGTTGTACCAAGCTTAAAAGAAAAGTTTCAGTATAAATCCGTTATGCAAGTGCCTAAGATTACTAAAATTGTAATCAATAAGGGTGTAGGAGCAGCAGTGTCTGACAAAAAATTGATAGATGTGGCTGTGGATGAAATTACGCAAATTGCTGGTCAAAAAGCGGTTGCAACAATTTCTAAGAAAGCAATCTCTAACTTTAAGTTGCGTGAAAACATGCCGATTGGTGTGAAAGTTACTTTAAGAGGTGATCGTATGTATGAGTTTTTGGATCGTTTGACTACGGTTTCTTTGGCTCGTGTTCGTGACTTTAAAGGTGTTTCTGAAAAGGGTTTTGATGGTCGTGGAAATTACACTTTGGGTGTGAAGGAGCAGATTATTTTCCCAGAAATCTCCATTGATAAGGTTTCTAAGATTTCGGGTATGGACATTACTTTTGTTACTACGGCATCTACGGATGAAGAAGCATATGCTTTGTTAGCTGCTGTAGGTATGCCCTTTTCAAATATTAAAAAATAATTAGCCTGAAGGCTGTTGACAACATTTAAATTTTTACATTATGGCTAAAGAGTCAGTAAAAGCAAGAGAAAGAAAACGTGAAGCTGCTGTTGCAAAGTATGCTGCAAAAAGAGCAATTTTAAAGGCTGCCGGAGATTACGCTGGTTTAGATAAACTGCCTAAAAATGCTTCTCCAGTTCGTTTACATAACCGTTGTAAATTGACTGGCCGTCCTCGTGGATATATGCGTAAGTTCGGCATTAGCCGTGTTACTTTCCGCGAAATGGCTTCAAACGGATTGATACCAGGTGTGACTAAATCAAGCTGGTAATAAAAATTTGATTAATTAAATT